>NZ_JBHWGD010000041.1:55364-55778 GCF_042733235.1 Kitasatospora sp. NPDC059722 | reverse complement strand
GGGCGGCCTTGCCCCCGGCCGGGCGGGGGGCTGGGTGTTAGTGGGCGCGCCCTATCCCAAACCCGGGGCCGGCGGGCGCCCCGCGGGGGGCCGCCCCCCCCCCGCGGCTGGCCTGGCGGGCGGTGACGCGTTCGACCGGCGTGCCGGCCTCGATACCGATCAGAGCCATCCGGTCGGCGACGCCGATGCCCGCGTGCGGGCCGGCCTCCGGTAGGACGATCAGGCTGCCGCCGGTGATCGCCATGGGTTCCCAGCTCTCGGCGAGCTGGGCCGGGTCGCCGTCTGCCAGATACACATAGCTGGTGTGCATCACCGGATCGCCCGGCTGGATCTCCAGCCGGGCCGCGATCCGGGCGTCGGGGGGGGGGGGGGGGGGGGGCGGGGGGGCGCGGGGGGGCGGCGCCCCGGCGCCGC
>NZ_JBHWGD010000041.1:0-55354 GCF_042733235.1 Kitasatospora sp. NPDC059722 | reverse complement strand
GGGCCAACCCCCAAGCCCCGGGCGGAACCCCCCGCGGGCCCGCCATCGGGGCGGCGGCGGCACGAGGTGGCGACTGGGGCCGCCAGGTGCCGACCACGCCTTGCCGGGCGAGGGCGGCCTCGGTCGGCGATCCGTCGCCCGGTGCCACGCGTTGGCGCCGGACGAGAACGGCCGGTGGCTCCTGGGACTTCACGTAGTAGCCCGCGCCGGGGCGGGCGAGCACGAGCCCCTCGTCGATCAGCAGGGCGTAGGCCCGCTGGATAACGCCCGTCGAGACGTTGTGCTCACGCTGGAGCGCACTGATGGACGGCATTCGATCGCCTGGCTGAAGGCGCCGGGAGGTCAATTGACCGCGCAGGGCATCCGCGACCTGCAGGTAGGAGGGGGTATCGCTCACGCCTCGGACCTCCTCGCTTCGAGTCGTTCGCTGCGGCTGACACCGTAGCGCTGGCAGCGCTACTCTATCGATACGATTCCACTGTATCGATATGGGGAACGTCGATGGAGATCGGCATGCGCACAAGCTTGCTCAAGGCGTCTCTCTGCCAGGCGGCAGGGGCTCCCGTGCGAATCACCAAGGGGAGGGCGGGCCGCGTTCGGCTCTCGACGACCGCGCCTGCTGATACCTCGTCCACGCAGTGGACCGAGGTGCTCGACATCCTCCGGTCCGGCTGCGAGTGGGGTTCCACCGATGCCACCGGTCGGGCCGTCGTCTGGGTGGAACTGGAGGACTTCAACATGACGGACCCGGGGGCCTGGTCGTGACCGCCGCCGCCCGTCGGTCGGCGGCGTCGATCGGCATCGTGATCCGCTTCGAGGTGGGCAGGGCCGGGCGCTACGTCAGCGCTGAGTGCCAGCTGGATGCGCACTGGGCCTGCCCGGGCGGCGTCCGAGAGGTGTCCGGTGTCCTCGCGCTGGTGTGTCTCTGCATGGAGCCGACATGTACCTGCGCCCGGCATCTCGCTGGAGGCGGGCCATGATCCGGGCTGGTCGGCTCCGCCCGGAGCCGACCAGCCCGGAAGGCATCACCAGCCGCGCTCGCGCCATTCGGCGAGGTGCGGGCGCTCGGCGCCGACGGTGGTGTCGTTTCCGTGGCCGGGGTAGACCCAGGCCTCGTCCGGGAGGACGTCGAAGATCTTCTCGTTGACGTCCCGGAAGAGGGTCCGGAAGGCCTCCGGGTCCCCCCAGGTGTTGCCGACGCCGCCCGGGAAGAGGCAGTCTCCGGTGAACACGTGCGGGTGGCCCTGCGGGTCGTCGTAGATCAGCACGATGGCGCCGGGGGTGTGCCCGACCAGGTGCCGGACGGTCAGCTCGGCCCGGCCGACGAGCAGCTTGTCGCCGTCGGCGAGCCGTAGCTCGGTGGGGACGTCGATGCCCTCGGCGTCGTGCTCCCCGGCGGCGGTGCGGGCGCCGGTGGTGGCCACCACCTCGGCGAGTGCTCCCCAGTGGTCGTGGTGCCGGTGGGTGGTGACGACCGTCGCCAGGTCGTCGCCGACGGTCTCCAGCAGCGCCGGGGCGTCGGCGGCGGCGTCGATCAGCAGCTGCTCGTCGGTGGCCGGGCAGCGCAGCAGGTAGGCGTTGTTGTCGTACGGGCCGACGGCCACCTTCGTGATGATCAGGTGGGCCAGCTCGCGCACGTCCGGGGGCCCGCCGACCTTGACCGCTCCGTGGTACGTCATCCGTCCGCTCCTCGTCGTGTCGGTCCTGGGATCATCCTCGCCCCCTCAGCCCAGCGGGGGAAGCTGGGGGAGCGCGGTGTCGGGGGTGCGCTTCAGGTCGGCGCCGTCGGAGCGGCCCGAGAGCCAGGCGAGCAGGGCGCGGACCGATCCCCGGACGGTCAGGGCGGGTTCGCCGGTTCCGATCAGGCCGTGGTCCCCGGTGTCCTCGGCGACCAGCTCGACTCCCGGCAGCGCGGTGCCGTGGAGCTTGACGGCGAGCCTGTGGAACTCGACGACCGCGAACACCTCCGGCCACCGGGCCGGGCCGTAGCCGGCGTCCAGGTCTACCAGGTGGTACTCCAGCTCGCCGAGGCGCTTCCAGACCAGGTCGGCGGCCGGGAAGACGGCCCCGGAGCGGTGGTGGACGTCGGTGGCCCAGTCCTCGTCGGCCATCAGCGCGGCGGCCGCGGCGAAGCGCTCGTGCGACTCGCGCAGGTCGGCGAGCTGGGTCTCCAGCGGGCGCCCGGCACCGTCCTGGATCTCCTGGTCGCGGGCCTCCTCGCTGGCGTACTGCGGGATGTCGGTGCCGGTGCGGGCGCCGGTCAGCAGGTTGACCAGGGAGTCGGCGTTGCGGGCGAGGTGGGCCAGCACGTGGCCGCGGCTCCAGCCGGGGAGCGCGGAGGGCTCGGCGACGGCCGCGGGCTCCAGCCCGGCGACGGTCTCCAGCATGCTCCGGGTGCTCTCCCGGACCAGGCTCAGCCGCTCGGCGGCGACGGCGGCGGCGGACTGCGGGTCGGTCATCGGATCTGCCTTCGGTGCGAAGCGGTGCGTTGCCCCGTGGGGGCTCCGCTCGTTGACCAGTCGACGCTACCGCCGACACCGGAGCCCGAGCAGGGGCTTTTCAGGTCCGGGTACGGACGGCCCCGGGGCGGTCCTCACTCGTTCGGGTGGTCTCGGGTGGACAAAGTCGAGATTCGAACGTCTGAGCTATAGGCTGGCTGCCGCATCCTGGAAGAAGCACCCAATCTCACCGCAAGCCCTCTCGCCCCGGAGAAAGGCGCCAGAAGCAGTGGCCGACCGCCTCATCGTCCGCGGTGCTCGCGAGCACAACCTCAAGAACGTCTCGCTCGACCTGCCCCGCGACTCCCTCATCGTCTTCACGGGCCTCTCCGGCTCCGGCAAGTCCTCGCTCGCCTTCGACACGATCTTCGCCGAGGGCCAGCGCCGCTACGTCGAGTCGCTGTCCTCGTACGCCCGCCAGTTCCTCGGGCAGATGGACAAGCCCGACGTGGACTTCATCGAGGGCCTCTCCCCGGCCGTCTCGATCGACCAGAAGTCCACCAACCGCAACCCCCGTTCGACCGTCGGCACCATCACCGAGGTCTACGACTACCTGCGCCTGCTGTTCGCCCGGATCGGCAAGCCGCACTGCCCGCACTGCGGCCGCCCGATCGCCAAGCAGTCCCCGCAGGCGGTCGTCGACAAGGTGCTGGAGCTCGCCGAGGGCACCCGGTTCCAGGTGCTCAGCCCGGTGGTGCGCGAGCGCAAGGGCGAGTTCGTCGACCTCTTCGCCGACCTCCAGTCCAAGGGCTACTCGCGCGCCCGGGTGGACGGCGAGACGGTCCAGCTCGCCGAGCCGCCGAAGCTCAAGAAGCAGGAGAAGCACACCGTCGAGGTGGTCATCGACCGCCTGACCGTCAAGGAGAGCGCCAAGCGGCGGCTCACCGACTCGGTGGAGACGGCCCTGCGGCTGGCCGGCGGCATGGTCGTGCTCGACTTCGTCGACCTCCCGGAGGACGACCCGGAGCGCGAGCGCATGTACTCCGAGCACCTCTACTGCCCGTACGACGACGTGTCGTTCGAGGAGCTGGAGCCGCGCTCGTTCTCCTTCAACTCGCCGTTCGGCGCCTGCCCGGACTGCTCGGGCCTGGGCAACCGGATGGAGGTCGACCCGGACCTGGTCGTCCCGGACGTCGAGCGCTCGCTCGACGAGGGCGCCATCCACCCGTGGTCGGCCGGCCACGCCAAGGAGTACTTCCAGCGCCTGATCGACGCGCTCGCCCAGGAGCTGGGCTTCCGCACCGACATCCCGTGGGCCGGGCTGCCGGCCCGCGCCAAGAAGGCGCTGCTGTACGGGCACAAGCACCAGGTGGAGGTCCGCTACCGCAACCGCTTCGGCCGCGAGCGCTCGTACAGCACCGGCTTCGAGGGCGCGGTCCCGTTCATCCAGCGCCGGCACACCGAGGCGGAGAGCGACAGCAGCCGCGAGCGCTTCGAGGGCTACATGCGCGAGGTGCCCTGCCCGACCTGCCAGGGCACCCGGCTCAAGCCGGTCGTGCTCGCGGTCACCGTCCAGGACAGGTCGATCGCCGACGTCTCCTCGATGTCGATCAGCGACTGCGCCGAGTTCCTGGGCGCGATGAAGCTCAACGCCCGGGACAAGCAGATCGCCGAGCGGGTCCTCAAGGAGGTCAACGAGCGGCTGCGCTTCCTGGTCGACGTCGGCCTGGACTACCTCTCGCTCGACCGCGCGGCCGGCACCCTGTCCGGCGGCGAGGCCCAGCGCATCCGGCTGGCCACCCAGATCGGCTCCGGCCTGGTCGGCGTGCTCTACGTGCTGGACGAGCCGTCCATCGGCCTGCATCAGCGGGACAACCACCGGCTGATCGAGACGCTGGTGCGGCTGCGCGACATCGGCAACACCCTGATCGTCGTCGAGCACGACGAGGACACCATCAAGACGGCGGACTGGGTGGTCGACATCGGCCCGGGCGCCGGCGAGCACGGCGGCAAGGTGGTGCACTCCGGTTCGCTGAAGCAGCTGCTGGCCAACAAGGAGTCGCTGACCGGCCAGTACCTGTCGGGCAAGCGGTCCATCCCGATCCCGGGGGCCCGCCGCGAGCGGGACAAGAAGCGCCAGCTGACCGTCCACGGCGCCCGCGAGCACAACCTCAAGGACGTCACGGTCGGCTTCCCGCTCGGCACCTTCACTGCGATCACCGGCGTGTCCGGCTCCGGCAAGTCGACGCTGGTCAACGACATCCTCTACACCCACCTCGCCCGGGAGCTGAACGGCGCCCGCAGCGTGCCGGGCCGGCACACCCGGATCACCGGCACCGACCTGGTGGACAAGGTGGTGCACGTCGACCAGTCGCCGATCGGGCGCACCCCGCGCTCCAACCCGGCCACCTACACCGGGGTGTTCGACCACGTCCGCCGGCTCTTCGCGGAGACGCAGGAGGCCAAGGTCCGCGGCTACCTGCCCGGCCGGTTCTCCTTCAACGTCAAGGGCGGGCGCTGCGAGAACTGCTCCGGCGACGGCACCATCAAGATCGAGATGAACTTCCTGCCGGACGTCTACGTGCCGTGCGAGGTCTGCCACGGCGCCCGGTACAACCGGGAGACGCTGGAGGTGCACTACAAGGGCAAGTCCATCGCCGAGGTGCTGGACATGCCGATCGAGGAGGCGCTGGCCTTCTTCGAGGCCGTCCCGGCGATCGCCCGCCACCTCCGGACGCTCAACGACGTCGGCCTCGGCTACGTCCGGCTCGGCCAGTCCGCGCCGACGCTCTCCGGCGGCGAGGCGCAGCGCGTCAAGCTCGCCTCGGAGCTGCAGAAGCGCTCCACCGGGCGGACGGTCTACGTGCTCGACGAGCCCACCACCGGCCTGCACTTCGAGGACATCAGCAAGCTGATCAAGGTGCTCACCGGGCTGGTCGAGAAGGGCAACACGGTGATCGTCATCGAACACAACCTCGATGTGATCAAGACCGCCGACTGGATCGTCGACATGGGCCCCGAGGGCGGCTCCGGCGGCGGCACGGTGGTCGCCGAGGGCACCCCGGAGCAGATCGCCGCGGTGTCGGAGAGCCACACCGGCAAGTTCCTCCGGGACATCCTCCCGGGCGACTTCGCCGACGCCCCGGTCGCCGTTCCGGCGAAGAAGGCGCCGCGCAAGCGGGCCGCCGTGGCGAAGAAGTAGTGCACGCGGGCACGGCCGCTCCCGCCCCGGGAGCGGCCGTGCCCGCCGCATAGACTTCCGTGGTCCCACGCCGCAGCCCACCCGCAGGAGCGCACCGATGTCCGAGGCCCCCGAGAGCAACCCCGCCACCTCCCGCCGCACCCTGCTCTGCGGCGCCGCGGCCGTCCTGGCGGCGGCCGGCGGCACCGTGGCGCTCACCGGCTGCGGCTCGTCGGCCGGTTCGTCCGGCTCCGGCGCCGCCCCCAAGGGCCCGGTGGACCTCGGCCCGGCCTCGGCGGTGCCGGAGGGCGGCGGCAAGGTCTTCCGCGAGCAGAAGATCGTCGTCACCCAGCCCACCGCCGGGCAGTACAAGGCGTTCAGTGCCAAGTGCACGCACGCGGGCTGCATCGTCGACCAGGTGAAGAACCAGCAGATCCAGTGCCCCTGCCACGGCAGCAAGTTCGCCATTGCCGACGGTGCCGTGGCGGACGGCCCGGCCCCCTCCCCGCTGCCCGCCTACACCGTCACGGTCGAGGGCGGCAACCTCAAGGTGACCCCGAGCTGACGCAGTTGAGCCCCGCCGAACAGACCCCCGCCGCGCCGGCGTCCGCCGATCGGATCGGCCCTCCGCACCCCCGGCCCCACTCGGTACGGTGGACCCATGGCTGACCCGAGCACCTACCGCCCGGCCCCGGGCGCGATTCCGACCTCACCGGGCGTCTACAGGTTCCGCGACGCCCACGGCCGGGTCATCTACGTCGGCAAGGCCAAGAGCCTGCGCCCGCGCCTGTCGTCCTACTTCCAGGACCTCGCCGGGCTGCACCCGCGCACCGCGACCATGGTCACCACCGCGGCGTCGGTCGAGTGGACGGTGGTGGCCACCGAGGTCGAGGCGCTGCAGCTGGAGTACTCCTGGATCAAGGAGTTCGACCCGCGGTTCAACGTGAAGTACCGCGACGACAAGAGCTACCCCGAGCTCGCGGTCACCCTCAACGAGGAGTACCCGCGCGTCCAGGTGATGCGCGGCGCGCACAAGAAGGGCGTGCGCTACTTCGGACCGTACGGGCACGCGTGGGCGATCCGCGAGACGGTCGACCTGCTGCTGCGCGTCTTCCCCGTCCGCACCTGCTCCAACGGCGTGTTCAAGCGCGCGCGGCAGGTCGGCCGGCCCTGCCTGCTGGGCTACATCGGCAAGTGCGCCGCGCCCTGCGTCGGCAAGGTCACCGCGGACGAACACCGCGCGCTGGCCGAGGACTTCTGCGACTTCATGGCCGGGCGCACCGGCAACTACCTGCGCCGCCTGGAGGACGGGATGCAGGAGGCCGCCGCGGAGATGGAGTACGAGAAGGCGGCCCGCCTGCGGGACGACATCGGCGCCCTCAAGCGCGCGATGGAGAAGAACGCCATCGTGCTCGCCGACGCCACCGACGCCGACCTCCTGGCCCTCGCCGAGGACGAACTGGAGGCCGCCGTCCAGATCTTCCACGTGCGCGGCGGCCGGGTCCGCGGCCAGCGCGGCTGGGTCACCGACAAGGTCGAGGACGTCGACACCGCGGGCCTGGTCGAGCACGCCCTCCAGCAGCTCTACGGCGGCGCCACTGCTGACGAACGCAGCGAGAGCGTCCCGCGCGAGGTGCTCGTCCCGGCCCTGCCGGAGCCGGACGGGCCGGTCCGGGAGTGGCTGAGCGGCCTGCGCGGCAGCCAGGTCGACCTGCGCGTCCCGCAGCGCGGCGACAAGAAGGACCTGATGGCCACCGTGCAGCGCAACGCCCAGCAGGCGCTGGCGCTGCACAAGACCAAGCGCGCCTCCGACCTCACCACCCGCAGCCGCGCCCTCCAGGAGATCGCCGACGCGCTGGAGCTGGACTCCGTCCCGCTGCGCATCGAGTGCTTCGACATCTCCCACCTCCAGGGCGAGGACGTGGTCGCGTCGATGGTCGTCTTCGAGGACGGCCTGGCCCGCAAGAGCGAGTACCGGCGCTTCCAGATCAAGGGCTTCGCGGGCCAGGACGACGTCCGCTCGATGCACGAGGTGATCAGCCGGCGCTTCCGCCGCTACCTCCAGGAGCGCGAGCAGACCGGCGAGTGGGCCGTCGTCGAGTCCGAGGACGACCAGCCCGAGGACGGTCCGCGCACCGAGGACGGCCGCCCCAAGCGCTTCGCCTACCCGCCGCAGCTGCTCGTCGTCGACGGCGGCCAGCCGCAGGTCGCCGCCGCCAGGCGGGCCCTGGACGAGCTCGGCATCGACGACGTCGCCCTGTGCGGCCTCGCCAAGCGCCTGGAGGAGGTCTGGCTGCCCGGCGAGGACGACCCCGTCGTCCTGCCGCGCAGCAGCGAGGGCCTCTACCTGCTCCAGCGCGTCCGCGACGAGGCCCACCGCTTCGCGATCGGCTACCAGCGCAGCAAGCGTTCCAAGCGACTCACCGCCGGGGAACTGGACTCCGTCCCGGGCCTCGGCGAGACTCGCCGCCAGGCGCTGCTCAAGCACTTCGGCTCGCTGAAGAGGCTCCGGGCCGCCACCGTCGACGAACTCTGCGCCGTACCCGGCATCGGACGCCGCACGGCGGAGACTGTTGCGGCGGCGTTGTCCTCCCGTACACCCGCCGCACCCGCGGTCAACACCGCGACCGGCGAGATCATCGAGGACGGGGCCGACCAGGCCACCGCGCCGGTGGCCGCAGCACCCACGACCGCACCATCCCAGGAGACGCCATGACGGCCGACGCCGCCCGTCAGCCGGCGCGCCCGGCCGCCGACCGCCCCGGCGGACCGGCGCCGCACGGCCGCGCCATGCGCGTGCTCCCCAGCAGAAAGACCGAGAGCGGGGAACCGAAGTGACCGTGTCAGACGTGGCCGAGAACGTCCCGGAGCTGGTGATCATCTCCGGCATGTCCGGAGCCGGCCGCTCCACCGCGGCCAAGTGCCTGGAGGACCTCGGCTGGTTCGTGGTGGACAACCTGCCGCCGGCCCTCATCCCGACCATGGTCGACCTCGGGGCCCGCTCCCAGGGCAACGTCGCCAGGATCGGCGCCGTCGTGGACGTCCGCGGCCGGCAGTTCTTCGACGACCTGCTCACCTCGCTCGACGAGCTGGAGAAGCGCGGAGTCCGGCTCCAGGTCCTCTTCCTGGACTCCTCCGACGAGGCCCTGGTCCGCCGCTTCGAGAGCGTGCGCCGCCCGCACCCGCTCCAGGCCGACGGCCGGATCGTCGACGGCATCGCCCTGGAGCGCGACCTGCTGCGCGAGCTGCGCGGCGAGGCCGACCTGGTGATCGACACCTCCAACCTCAACGTGCACCAGCTACGCGCCAAGCTCGACGCCCAGTTCGCCGACCACGACGAGCCCGAGCTGCGCGCCACCGTGATGTCCTTCGGCTTCAAGTACGGCCTGCCGGTCGACGCCGACCTCGTGGTGGACTGCCGCTTCCTGCCCAACCCGCACTGGGTCCCCGAGCTGCGGGCCCGCACCGGCACCGACTCCGACGTCGCCGACTACGTGTTCCAGCAGCCCGGCGCCAACGAGTTCCTCAACGGCTACGCGGAGCTGCTCCGCATCGTCACGGAGGGGTACCGCAGGGAGGGCAAGCGGTACATGACGCTTGCCGTAGGCTGCACCGGTGGCAAGCACCGCAGCGTCGCGATGTCCGAGCGCCTGACCAAGCGCCTCATCGCCGACGGCGTCGAAACGGTGCTGGTCCACCGAGACATGGGACGGGAGTAACCGCCGCCTCCTCGCCGGGCCGCCGGCCGGGCGGCCGCGGGCGAAGAGGAACGCGAGGTGGGTGTGACGGGATACGTGCCCGGACGGCAGCCGCACCACAAGAACGGCGACCGGACCGGGGTCCCTGCGAGGACCCCGGCTCCCAGCAAGCCGCGCAGCAGCCCCGCCCGGGCCAACCCGGCCCCCCGGATCACCGCCCTCGGCGGCGGCCAGGGCCTGTCCGCGTCACTGTCGGCCCTGCGCCGGCTCACCAGCGACCTGACCGCCGTGGTCACCGTCGCCGACGACGGCGGCTCCAGCGGGCGGCTGCGCACCGAGCTGGGCGTGCTGCCCCCGGGCGACCTGCGCAAGGCCCTGGCGGCCCTGTGCGGGGACGACGACTGGGGCCGCACCTGGTCCGAGGTGATCCAGCAGCGCTTCACCGGCAGCGGCGACCTCGGCGGCCACGCCGTGGGCAACCTGCTGATCGTCGCGCTGTGGGAGAAGCTCGGCGACCCGGTCGCCGCGCTGGACTGGGTCGGCCGGCTGCTGAACGTCCAGGGCCGGGTGCTGCCGATGTCGGCGGTGCCGCTGGACATCGAGGCCACCGTCCGCGGCCACGACCCGGCCCACCCGGGCGCGGTCACGGCCGTCCGCGGCCAGGCCAGCGTCGCGGTCACGCCGGGCACCGTGCAGTCGATCCGGCTGGTGCCGGAGGAGCCGCCGGCCGTCCCGGAGGCCGTCGCGGCCGTGCGCGAGGCGGACTGGGTGGTGCTCGGCCCGGGCTCCTGGTTCACCAGCGTGCTGCCGCACCTGCTGGTGCCGGACCTCGCCAAGGCCCTGGTCGAGACCCGCGCCCGCCGCCTGCTCACGCTCAACCTGGCGCCCCAGCCCGGCGAGACCGAGGGCTTCACGCCGCAGCGCCACCTGGAGGTCATCGCCGACCACGCCCCGGGGCTCGCCGTGGATGCGATCCTGGTGGACGAGCGGGCCGTCACCGGCGGCGCCTTCGGCCAGGCCGACCTGGACGGCCTGGAGAAGGCCGCCGAGCGGATGGGCGCGGCCCTGGTGCTCGGCCGGGTGGCCCGCACCGACGGAACCCCGCGACACGACCCGGAGCTGTTGGCGGCAGCGTACGACCGGATTTTCCGGACACATGGAAGGATCGGGCCATGGCGATGACTCCAGCGGTGAAGGACGAGATCAGCCGGCTCCCGGTCACCCGGGCCTGCTGCCGCAAGGCGGAGGTGTCGGCGATCCTGCGGTTCGCAGGCGGGCTGCACATCGTGAGCGGCCGGATCGTGATCGAGGCCGAGCTCGACACGGGGGCGGCCGCGCGGCGCCTGCGCAAGGACCTGCTGGAGATCTTCGGGCACTCCTCCGACCTCGTCGTGATGGCCCCCGGCGGGCTGCGCCGCGGCAGCCGGTTCGTCGTGCGCGTGGTCAAGGACGGCGAGCTGCTCGCGCGCCAGACCGGCCTCGTGGACGGCCGCGGGCGCCCGATCCGGGGCCTGCCCCCGGCGGTCGTCTCCGGGGCGACCTGCGACGCCGAGGCGGCCTGGCGCGGGGCCTTCCTCGCGCACGGGTCCCTCACCGAGCCCGGCCGCTCGTCCTCGCTGGAGATCACCTGCCCCGGCTCCGAGGCGGCCCTCGCCCTCGTCGGCGCCGCCCGCCGGCTCGGCATCCCCGCCAAGGCCCGCGAGGTCCGCGGGGTGGACCGGGTCGTCATCCGGGACGGTGACGCGATCGGCGCGCTGCTGACGCGCCTGGGCGCGCACGAGTCGGTGCTCGCCTGGGAGGAGCGCCGGATGCGGCGCGAGGTCCGGGCCACCGCCAACCGCCTCGCCAACTTCGACGACGCCAACCTGCGCCGCTCGGCCCGCGCCGCGGTCGCGGCCGGCGCCCGGGTGGCCCGCGCGCTGGAGATCCTCGGCGACGAGGTGCCCGAGCACCTGGCCGCGGCCGGCCAGCTGCGGATGCAGCACAAGCAGGCCTCGCTGGAGGAGCTCGGCGCGCTCGCCGACCCGCCGCTGACCAAGGACGCGGTGGCCGGCCGGATCCGCCGCCTGCTGGCGATGGCCGACAAGCGCGCCTCCGAGCTCGGCCTGCCGAGCACCGAGGCGAACCTCACCGACGAGATGGCGCTCAACTGACGAGCCGACGATCACGGTCGTGACCGATTCGCGGCCGGTGTCCGGATTCCGGGCACCGGCCGCCGTCGTGTCCGGACGGCCCGCGCGGGTCCGTGCGGCCGGAGTCCGGTTTGGCAAATTGGTAGAGACCACTGGCCCGGGTCCAACTGCCCGGGGAACCAAGGACGGAAGGCCTGAAATGGGGTTTGGGCCACGCCACGCCACGTCTCGCGAATTGGTGCGATGTGCCCTCCCAGGCCCCGGAGGGGTAGGGTCATAGGCGGTCGGGGACTTCCCAAATCTCACCCCCGTCGGCTTAGCTCCGGCGTACCTAACGAGGAGATCGGTTCGTGACGATCCGGGTAGGCATCAACGGATTCGGCCGCATCGGCCGCAACTTCTTCCGCGCGGTCAAGGCCCAGGGCGCGGACATCGAGATCGTCGGTGTCAACGACCTGACTGACACGAAGACCCTGGCTCACCTGCTCAAGTACGACACCACCCTGGGCACCTTCCCGGGCGAGGTCTCGCACACCGAGGACAGCATCACCGTCGACGGCCACACCTTCAAGGTGACGGCCGAGCGCGACCCGGCGAACCTGCCGTGGGCCGCCCTGGGCGCCGACATCGTCGTCGAGTCCACCGGCATCTTCACCAAGGCCGAGGCCGCGAAGAAGCACCTCACCGCCGGCGCGAAGAAGGTCATCATCTCGGCGCCCGCCACCGACGAGGACGTCACCATCGTCCTGGGTGTCAACGACGAGAAGTACGACGCCGCCAACCACCACGTCATCTCCAACGCCTCGTGCACCACCAACTGCGTGGCGCCGATGGCCAAGGTGCTGAACGAGAGCTTCGGCATCGTCAAGGGTCTGATGACCACCGTCCACGCGTTCACCAACGACCAGGTGACCCTGGACTTCCCGCACAAGGACCTGCGCCGTGCTCGTGCGGCCTCGCAGAACATCATCCCGACCTCGACCGGTGCGGCCAAGGCGACCGCCCTGGTCCTGCCGGAGCTCAAGGGCAAGCTGGACGGCACCTCGCTGCGCGTCCCGGTCCCGACCGGCTCCATCACGGACCTGGTCGTCACCCTGGAGCGCGAGGTGACCAAGGACGAGGTCAACGCCGCCTTCCAGAAGGCCGCGCAGGAGGGCCCGCTCAAGGGCATCCTGGCCTACACCGAGGACCCGATCGTCTCCTCGGACATCGTCAACGACCCGGCCTCCTGCATCTTCGACTCGCAGCTCACCATGGTCCAGGGCAACCAGGTCAAGGTGCTCGGCTGGTACGACAACGAGTGGGGCTACTCGAACCGCGTCGTGGACCTGGTCACCCTCGTCGGTGGCCAGCTCTGACGCAGTGGGAGCTGACGTGATGTGAGGGCGAGGGCCCGGACGGCGCACGACGCCGACCGGGCCCTCGTTCTGCGTACAAGAACCTTCCGGGCGGCCCCTGCGCCGTGCCGCCCACCTGCGCATCCCCCCATCTCCCCAGGAGACCGAAGAA
This sequence comes from Kitasatospora sp. NPDC059722, assembly GCF_042733235.1. NCBI lineage: Bacteria > Bacillati > Actinomycetota > Actinomycetes > Kitasatosporales > Streptomycetaceae > Kitasatospora > Kitasatospora sp. NPDC059722. Next base: position 42,396 of record NZ_JBHWGD010000041.1, on the reverse strand, counting down.
CCCGTGAAGACCATCGAAGACCTCGACGTCGCCGGCAAGCGCGTCTTCGTCCGCGCCGACCTGAACGTGCCGCTGGACGGCGCCGCGATCACCGACGACGGCCGCATCCGCGCGGTCGCCCCGACCATCGCCAAGCTCCTGGAGCGCGGCGCGAAGGTCGTCGTCGCCTCCCACCTGGGCCGCCCGAAGGGTGCGCCGGAGGAGAAGTTCTCCCTCGCGCCGGTGGCCGCGCGCCTCGGCGAGATCCTCGGCAAGGACGTCTCCTTCGCCACCGACACGGTGGGCGAGAGCGCCGCGGCCGCCGTCGCCGGCCTGGCCGACGGCCAGGTCGCGCTGCTGGAGAACCTGCGCTTCAACGCCGGCGAGACCAGCAAGGACGACGCCGAGCGCAAGGCCTTCGCCGAGCAGCTGGCCGCCCTGGCCGACCTGTACGTCGGCGACGGCTTCGGCGCGGTGCACCGCAAGCACGCCTCGGTGTTCGACCTCCCGGCCCTGCTGCCGCACGCCGCCGGCGACCTGATCGCCACCGAGGTCGGCGTGCTGAAGAAGCTCACCGACGAGGTCGCGCGCCCGTACGTCGTCGTGCTCGGCGGCGCCAAGGTGTCCGACAAGCTCGGCGTGATCGACAACCTGCTGAAGAAGGCCGACCGCATCCTGATCGGCGGCGGCATGGCGTACACCTTCCTGAAGGCCCAGGGCCACGAGGTCGGCATCTCGCTGCTGCAGGAGGACCAGATCCCGGTCTGCCTGAACTACCTGGCCGAGGCCGAGAAGCGGGGCGTCGAGTTCGTCCTGCCGGTCGACGTCCTGGTGTCGGCCGACTTCCCGGACCTCAAGGGCAAGACCCCGGCGACCTTCGACCTCGTCTCCTCGGACGCCATCCCGGCGGACAAGGAGGGCCTGGACATCGGCCCGAAGACCCGCGAGCTGTACGCGGAGAAGCTGGCCGACGCCGGGACGGTGTTCTGGAACGGCCCGATGGGCGTCTTCGAGCACCCCGACTACGCCAACGGCACCAAGGCCGTCGCGAAGGCGCTGCTCGACAGCCCCGGCTTCACCGTGGTCGGCGGCGGCGACTCCGCCGCGGCCGTCCGCATCCTGGGCTTCGACGAGAACGCCTTTGGACACATCTCGACCGGCGGTGGCGCGAGCCTGGAGTACCTGGAGGGCAAGCAGCTCCCGGGTCTCACCGCCCTGGAAGGCTGAACGCAATGACCGAACGTCTCCCGCTCATGGCGGGCAACTGGAAGATGAACCTCAACCACCTTGAGGCCATCCAGCACACCCAGAAGCTCGCCTTCACCCTGAACGACAAGGACTACGCGGCCGTCGAGGTCGCCGTCCTGACCCCGTTCACCGACCTGCGCTCGGTGCAGACGCTGGTCGAGACGGACAAGCTGAAGATCAAGTACGGCTCGCAGGACATCTCGGAGCACGACTCCGGCGCCTACACCGGCGAGGTCTCCGGCCCGATGCTGGCCAAGCTCCGCTGCACCTACGCGGTGATCGGCCACTCGGAGCGCCGCCAGTACCACGCCGAGACCGACGAGATCGTCAACGCCAAGGTCAAGGCCGCCTACCGGGCCGGGATCACCCCGATCCTGTGCATCGGCGAGCCGCTGGAGGTCCGCAAGGCCGGCACCCACGTCGAGCACACGCTGGCCCAGCTGGACGGCGGCCTCAAGGACGTCCCGGCCGAGCAGGCCGAGACCGTCGTGATCGCGTACGAGCCGGTCTGGGCGATCGGCACCGGCGAGGTGGCGACCCCGGAGGACGCGCAGGAGGTCTGCGCGGCCATCCGCAAGCGGATCGCCGAGCTGTACGACGGCGCGCTGGCCGACAAGGTCCGTGTGCTGTACGGCGGTTCGGTCAAGTCGTCGAGCGCGGCCGGCCTGATGGCCAAGCCCGACATCGACGGCGGACTGATCGGCGGTGCTTCGCTGGACGCCGCGGAGTTCGCCAAGATCGTGCGCTACCGTGACCAGGCAGTAGGCTAACGCCGCCGCAGCAACGTAGGCTTTGGGGCCGGACCGCCGGACGCGGCCCGGCCCCTTCGCCGAAGATACGAGAGAGTTGGTCCCGTCGTGGTTCTCGGGTTCTCTATTGCCCTGATCATCTTCAGCCTGCTGATGATCCTGCTCGTGCTGCTGCACAAGGGGAAGGGCGGCGGTCTGTCCGACATGTTCGGTGGTGGCGCGATGTCCACCGGTGGCGGCTCCGCGGTGGCCGAGCGCAACCTCGACCGCATCACGATCGTGGTCGGTCTGGGCTGGTTCGCCTCCATCATGGTGCTGAGCCTGCTGCTCAAGTACAAGGGCTAGGACCGGCCGCACACCTCTGCTGGTAACGGAGCCCGCACAAGCCTGACGCCCCGTCGCCCGAGCGCCTATCCTGGGACGGTCGGGGGCGGAGGCGATGGTGGCGCACCCTTAACTCCTGCTTACACTAGGACGACTTTCGCCACCGACGCGCACCGCGGCGGGTCGGCGTACCAGCACGCAGGGAGTCAGACCGTGGCAAGTGGCAACGCCATCCGTGGCAGCAGGGTCGGAGCCGGCCCGATGGGCGAGGCGGAGCGCGGCGAGTCCGCGCCGCGCAACCGGATCTCCTTCTGGTGTGCCAACAAGCACGAGACCCGTCCCAGCTTCGCCGCCGAAGCCGTCATCCCGGACACCTGGGACTGCCCGCGCTGCGGTTTCCCGGCCGGACAGGACGAGCACAACCCGCCCGCCCCCTCGCGCAACGAGCCGTACAAGACCCACCTCGCCTACGTCCGCGAGCGGCGCACCGACGCCGACGGCGAGGCGATCCTCGCCGAGGCGCTGGCCAAGCTGCGCGGCGAGATCTGAGCCGGAAGACCGGTTGGGGGGGGCCCCCCCCACGCTGCTGATCAGCTATTTTCCGGCACCCGGCGCAATTCGCCCGGGGGCGTGCACTCTGCGTGAGCGCCCTGGTGCGCTCGGATCACCACCGAAGGACGGCGCATTCCCGACATCGACCTTGTCGAATGGGTGGCCAGGACGCGGTGGATGGGTGATCATGGGAATCTGACCGAGCAACGCTACGAGGAGGCACGGGTGGCCGAGACTCTGAAAAAGGGCAGCCGGGTGACCGGTGCCGCGCGTGAGAAGCTCGCGGCCGATCTCAAGAAGAAGTACGACTCCGGGGCGAGCATTCGCGCTCTCGCGGAGGAGACCGGTCGCTCGTACGGCTTCGTGCACCGGATGCTGAGCGAATCCGGAGTGATCCTCCGGGGCCGCGGCGGTGCCACGCGGGGCAAGAACAAGGCGACTGCCGGGGCCGGTTCCTGACGGCCCGTCGGCTCATGGCTGGATGACGCGGCGGCAGGGCGCCGACCGGGGAGACGAGTGGCGATCGTCGCTAATTGTCCGACGATCGTGGGCTGATCGTGAGTCGACCAGCTGATTCGTCCACCCTCGGATCGAGTGGACCGGCCGCCGATCGTCATGCCCGCATTTCCTTTTCGACGAATTCCCCCGTACTCCCGGGCGGCTGGGTCTGCCGCTGCGCGCCCGGGTTTGTTACTCTCCGGTAGCCAAGTCCCTCGCCACCGGAGGTCTCCGCATGACCGCCCCCGCCACCGACCCGCAGACCCCGAGCGGGGAGCAGGACGGCGTCCGCCTGGAGATCGACGGCGACCTCGCCGTCGTCACCCTGTGTCAGCCCAAGCGGCGCAACGCCCAGTCGCCCGCCCTGTGGCGCGCCCTCGCCGCCGCCGGCCGTGATCTGCCCGGCACCGTCCGCGTCGTGCTGCTCCGCGCGGAGGGCGTCTCCTTCTCCGCCGGCCTCGACCGGGCCATGTTCACCCCCGAGGGCATCCCCGGCGAGCCCAGCTTCCTCCAGCTCGCGGCCGCCGAGGAGAAGGAGCTCGACGACACCATCGCCACCTACCAGGAGGCCTTCACCTGGTGGCGCCGGCCCGACCTGATCTCGATCGCGGCCGTCCAGGGGCACGCCGTCGGCGCCGGGTTCCAGCTCGCGCTCGGCTGCGACCTGCGGGTCGTCGCGGAGGACGTCCAGTTCTCCATGAAGGAGACGTCGCTCGGGCTCGTCCCCGACCTCGCCGGCACCAAGCCGCTCACCGAACTCGTGGGCTACGCGCGGGCGCTGGAGATCTGCGTGACCGGCCGCTGGGTGGGTGCGCAGGAGTCCGTCGCGATCGGCCTGGCCAACATCGCCGTCCCGGGCGCGGAGCTCGACGGCGCCGCGCGCGACCTGGCCGCCGCGCTGCTGGCCGCGCCGCGCAACGCCGCGATCGAGACGAAGGCCCTGCTGCAGGGGGCCTCGGGCCGGTCGTTCGACGAGCAGCGTTCCGCCGAACGGCTCGCACAGGCCCGTCGTCTGCGGGACCTGGCGGGCATCGGCGACTGACGTCCGTTCCCGCTCGGTGGGCCCGGTCCGGGGGGTGCTCCCCGGAGCCGGGCCTCCGTCGTTCCCGGGGGTTCCCGCGGGGTTGCCGGAGCGTCGCTCGGCGGGCGCGAAACGTGGCGAAATGCCAGAGTTGTGGGGATCTGCGATATAGCTGGAGCCGTACGACGGGAGACCCGCCCCATGCCTGACACTCCGACGCCCGCGAGCATGCACAAGAACCCCGCCAACGCCCCGGCCTCCGCTCCTTCCCACGCCTCTGCTCCTTCCCACGCCTCGGGCCCGTCCGGTTCCTCCGGCGCGCCCGGTTCGACCGGCGGGTCCGCCGCCGCCGCGCCCAAGCCGGTCGGCGAGCGCGGCCGGACGGCGCTGGCCGTCGGAGTGGTCGAGAAGATCGCCGGCATGGCGGCCCGCGAGGTCTCCGGCATCCACGCCCTCGGCTCCGGGCTCGCCCGGACGTTCGGCGCCATGCGGGACCGGGTGCCCGGCGGCAGGTCCAGCGTCGGACGCGGCATCAAGGCCGAGGTCGGCGAGAAGCAGACCGCGATCGACATCGCGCTGGTCGTCGAGTACGGCGTCGTCATCCCCGAACTCGCCCGCCAGGTGCGGGAGAACATCATCAACGCGGTCGAGCGGATGACCGGCCTTGAGGTCGTCGAGGTCAACATCGCGGTCAACGACGTGCACCTCCCGGACGAGCCGGAGTTCGAGGAGGAAGAGGAGCAGATGGTGCCGTCCGGGCAGCGGCCCAAGCTCAAGTGACGGCCCGGGCGCGCGGGATCCCGGGCGCAGGACGAGGGAGTAGCGGATGAACCTGGCCGTGGTCGGCCTTGTGGTGGGCATGGCGCTCGGCTTCGCCGGGTACTTCGGCGGGTTCGCGGCCTTCCTGCTGGTGGCGGCGCTGGGGCTGGTCGGCTTCGTGGCCGGGCGGCTGCTGGAGGGCGACATCGAACTCGGGGACCTGGGCGACCTGCTCCGCGGCCGCGACCGGCGCCGCTGATGGCGGGCCCGGCCGCCCCGGCGGCGACGCGCGGCCGGATCCGGATCTCCGACCGCGCGTACGCGCGCATCGCGGCCCGCGCGGCCACGGAGGCCCTGGCGGAGGCGTGGGCCGGACGGTCGGTCAGGGGTGCGCTGCCCGTGGTGTCGGTGTCCGTCCCCGGCAGCACCGTCCGGGTCCGGGTGGAGGTCGAGCTGCCGTTCCCCGCCGATCTGGCCGGGCTCGCCCGGGCCGTGCGGGACCGCGTCGGGACACGGGTCAAGGGGCTGACGGGGACGCGGGTGTCGGAGGTGGTCGTGGTCGTGGAGCGGCTGGTGACGGGAGGGCGGTCGTGACGGCGCCGGAGGAGGGGGAGGCGGGGGCGGGGGCGGGCGAGGGGAAGGTACGGCGGCCGCGGGCGGCGCGGACGCCCGAGGCGGTGCTGGTGGCGGCGGGCGTGCTGGTGATCGCGGGCGCGCTGCTCTATGACGTGGTGTCGGTGCGGACCGGACACTCCGTCCGGCGGTGGCGGGCGGAGATCGCGGACGAGCTCGCGACCCGTCACCTCGACGACCTGTGGGTCCTGGTCGGGGCGGGGGCGGCCACCGGGCTGGGGGCGCTGCTGCTCTGGCTGGCGTTCGCGCCGGGGCTGCGCCGGTGGCTGGCGCTGCGTCCGCACGGGGGCACCAGCGCGGTGATCAACCGGTCCGGGATCGGGCACCTGCTGACCGACCGGGCGGCCGGGCTCCCGGACGTCGAGCGGGTCCGGATCCAGATCGGGCGGCGGAGGGTCCGGGTGCACCTGTACGGGCCGTCCGACCCGGCGTCGCTGCAGCGGCAGCTGCGGGACGAGCTCGCGCGGGTGACGCTGGCGCGGCCGTTGCGGCTGGACGTCCGGACGGTGCCGCGGGAGGGGGCCGGGGAGGCGGAGACGGAGGCGGCGGGGAGCGCGGGCGGCGTGGGCGGGGCGGCGGGATGAGCCGGGGGACCGTCAACCGGGTGCTGATCGGACTGGTCGGGGCGACGCTCGTGGTGGCCGGGGTGCTGGTGCTGGCCGGCGGGCTCGACCTGTACGGGCGGCTCGGGGTGCACCCGCCCGACTGGTGGCCGCTGACCTCGCCCCACCAGCCCGTGGTGAGCGCGAGGTCGCGCACCCGGTGGGTGGCGGGCTCCTGGTGGTGGCCGACCGTCATCGGCGGGCTGTCGGTGCTGGTCCTGGCCATGGTGTGGTGGCTCGTGGCGCAGCTGCGGCGCACCGGGCTCTCCAGCATCGCGGTGCCGACGCCCGGGGTGGCCGGGCTCAGGATGCGGGTGAGCGCGCGGGCGCTGGAAGAGGCGCTGGAGTCGGGGGCCGTCGTGCTGCCCGAGGTCGAGCGCGTGGACGTGCGCCTGGTGCGCGCGCCCGGGCACCCGCGGCTGCGGGGGGCCGTCCGGCTCACCCCCGGCGGGGACCCGGCCGCGCTGGTGGAGCATTTTGAGACGGGACCGCGGGCCGACGCCCTCGGGAGCCTCGGGGTGCCGGAGCTGCCCGCCGACCTGCGGATCCGGGTGCTCCAGGAGGCCCCCGCCGGTCCGCGGCGCCGTCGGCGGCGGCAGCGGCGGAGGCCTCCGCGGGTGGAGTGACCGGCCGGGGGCTCAGAGGGTGCGCAGGGCTCCGCCGTCCACCGGGACCATCACGCCGGTCAGGTAGGACGCGGCGGGGGAGAGCAGGAACGCGGCGACCCGGCCGAACTCCTCCGGGGTGCCGTAGCGGCCGAGCGGGATGGCGGCGCTGTGGTGGGCGCGGGCGCCGTCCGGGTCGCCGCCGAGGGCGTCGAGCTCGCGGACCCGGTCGGTGTCGATCCGGGCCGGGAGCAGGCCGACCACCCGGATGCCGCGCGGGCCGAGCTCGTCGGCGAGCGACTTGGCGGCCATCGCGAGGCCGGGGCGCAGGCCGTTGGAGATGCCGAGGCCCGCGATCGGCTGGCGGACGGACGCCGAGAGCACGAAGCCGATCACGCCGCCCTCGCCGAGGGCCGCGGCGGCGGTGCGGGCGATGCGCAGGGCGCCGAGGAAGACCGACTCGAAGGCGTCGCGCCAGGCCTCTTCCGGGGTCGTCCCGACCGGGCCGGCCTGGGGGCCGCCGACGCTGATCAGGACGCCGTCCAGGCGGCCGAAGGCGGCGCTCGCCTCGGCGACGAGCCGTTCGGCGGTCCGCGGGTCGGCGTTGTCGGCGGTCACGCCGCGGACGGTGCCGGGGAGACCGGCGAGTTCGGCGACGGCCGCGTCCACGGCCTCCTCGGTCCGGCCGGTCACCAGCACGTGGGCGCCGTCGGCGGCGAGTTCACGGGCGGTGGCGAAGCCGAGGCCGCGGGTGGCACCGGTGACGACGTACGCCTTGTCCTTCAGTCCGAGATCCATGGGGGACATCTTGCCGGGTCGGGGGCGTCCGGCGTGGCGCGGCCGACCTCAAGCGCGCCCGACCTCAAGCGCGCCCGACCTCGGGCGGGGACGGTCTCAGACGGGGACGGTCTCCGCGGCGGCCTCGGGTTCGGCCTGCTGCCTGGCGCGGTCCTTGGCCTCGCGGCGGATCAGGATCCACACGCCGACCGGGATCATCGAGGTGAACAGCCACCACTGGATCGCGTAGGCCATGTGCGGGCCGATGTCGGAGTGGTCGGGGTCGGGGATCAGCGCGGGCTGGGCGGCCGGGGCCGGGGTGGTGCCGGTGAGCTCCAGGTAGCCGCCGAGCAGGGGGACGCCGGTCTCCTTGGCCTGCTGCTCGGTGTTGATCAGGTTGAACTGGCGGTCGGGCAGGCCGGCCCGGTCCTTGACGAAACCGCCGCTGCCCTTGACCGTCTCGTCGGCGCGCATCCGGCCGGTGACGGTGACCTCGCCGTTCGGGGCCGCCGGGACGGGCGGGTACTCGGTGGCGGTGTCACCGGAGGCGACCCAGCCGCGGTTGACCAGGACGGTGCCCTTGCCGTCCGACAGCTTCAGCGGGGTCACGACGAAGTAGCCGATGGTCCCGTTGGAGTCGGTCCGCTTGCGGACCACGAACTCGTGCGCCGGGTCGTACTGGCCGGCGGCCGTCACCGCGCGCCAGGTGAGGTCCGAGGGGACCGCGAAGCCCGCGGTCGGCGACAGGCTGTCGAACGGCTCCGGCTGGGCGGTGAGCGCCTTGGCGATCAGCTCGTTGCGGGCCACCCGCGCCTCGTGACGGTGCAGCTGCCAGAAACCCAGCTTGATCGTCGTGGGGATCAGCAGCAGCGCGATCAGCAGGGTGATCAGCCATTGCCGGGTCAGCAGAAAACGGTACACATGGGAACCGTACGCCGACCTCACAGGCGCCTCACGCACCGGGGTGCGGGGCGACCTCGCGCAGCAGCTGGAGGAAGGCGTCCTCGCCGACGACCGGGGTGCCCACCTCGCGGGCCTTGCGCGCCTTGCCGCTCCAGCTGTTCGGCTCGTTGGTGACGAGGAGGCTGGTGAGCCGGCTCACCGAGCCGGCGATGTGCAGGCCGGCCTCGGCGGCGCGGTCCTCCAGCAGCTCGCGGTCGGTGGCGGTGTCGCCGGTGAACGCCACCCGCATGCCCTGGACCAGCGGCTTGCCGTCCTCCCAGCGCCCCGGGTTCGGGTACGGGCACGGCGGGCGCTTCTTGGCCTGGCGGTAGGCGGCGCCGGTCCAGCCGCTGCGGCCGGGGGCGGCGGGCTCGTCCTCGCCGAGGTCGGTGACCGCGACGCAGGTCTGCAGGGGCAGCGGGACGCCGCCCAGGCGCGCCAGGTGCAGGCTGGGGCGGAACGCCTCGGCGAGCACGCGGGCGTCGTCCAGGGCGTTGTGGGCCTGGCGCTGCTGGACGCCGAAGTGCGCGGCGAGCGAGGAGAGCTTGCCGTTGGGCAGCGGCAGGCGCAGGTCGCGGGAGAGGACCATGGTGCAGATCCGCTGGTCGACCGGGGCGCGGCGGCCGGCCCGGGAGAACTCGCGGGAGATCATGTTCCAGTCGAAGAGCGCGTTGTGGGCGACCAGGACGCGGTCCGCGAGGCGGGTGGCGAACTCGTCGGCGATCTCCGGGAAGGTCGGGGCGCCGGAGAGCAGCTGGGCGGTGAGGCCGTGGATCCAGACCGGGCCCGGGTCCCGCTCGGGGTTGACCAGGGTGTACCAGTGGTCGGTGATCTCGCCGTCCGGGTCCAGCTGGTAGACGCCCGCGGAGATGACGCGGTCCGAGCGGCCGAGGCCGGTGGTCTCGACGTCCACCACGGCGAAGCCCCCGTCGAGGGTGGCGGTGCGCTGGGCCGGGAGGTGCACGCCGTGCGTCTCGGGCTGGATCGGTTGCATGGTCCAACAGGATAAGCGCCGATCGGGTGGCGTCCGGCCGAAATGTTCAGGTGGGGCGGTCGGAATAGAGTGTTCCGCATAGGCGTCGTACATGCGGCCGACCCCGTAGACAAGGACGAAAATCCATGCGCGCCACCGTCATCCACGGCCCCAACGACATCCGGATCGAAGAGGTCCCCGACCCGGTGGTCCGCCAGCCGACGGACGCCGTGGTCCGGGTCCTGAACGCCTGCATCTGCGGCAGCGACCTCTGGGCCTACCGCGGGGTCGCGCAGCGCGTGGCCGGGCAGCGGATCGGCCACGAGTTCCTGGGCGTCGTCGAGGAGGCCGGCGCCGAGGTGCGCGGCTTCGCGAAGGGCGACCTCGTCGTGGCGCCGTTCGTCTGGTCGGACGGCACCTGTGAGTTCTGTCTCGAAGGCCTCCAGACCTCCTGCCCGCACGGCGGCTTCTGGGGCCAGGTGGGCTCGGACGGCGGCCAGGGTGAGGCGGTCCGGGTGCCGTTCGCGGACGGGACGCTGGTCGGGCTGCCGAAGGAGGCGGCCGGCGACGAGAAGCTGCTGCCCGGCCTGCTCGCACTGTCGGACGTGATGTCCACCGGACACCACGCGGCCGTCTCGGCGCGGGTGCGTCCGGGTGCGACGGTCGCCGTGGTCGGCGACGGCGCGGTGGGCCTGTGCGGAGTGCTGGCGGCGCACCGGCTCGGCGCGGGCCGGATCATCGCGCTCGGCCGGCACCCCGCCCGCACGGACCTCGCCCGGCGCTTCGGCGCGACGGACGTGGTGGCCGAGCGCGGCGACGCGGCCGTGGAAGCCGTGAAGGAGCTGACCGGCGGACTGGGCGCGCACGCGGTGCTGGAGGCCGTCGGCACCGAGGAGTCGATGCGCACGGCCGTCTCGATCACCCGCGACGGCGGCGCGGTGGGCTACGTCGGGGTGCCGCACGGCGGGAGCGCCGGCGTCGATATCGGCCAGATGTTCGGTCGCAACGTTTCGCTGAGCGGCGGGGTGGCGCCGGCCCGCGCCTACATCCCCGAGCTGCTGCCCGACGTCCTCTCGGGCGCCATCGAGCCGGGCCTGGTGTTCGACCGGACGGTCGGACTGGCGGAGGTCCCGGACGGTTACCGGGCGATGGACGACCGCTCGGCCCTGAAGGTCCGGATCGCCTTCTGACGGTCCCGCTCGAACCCGAGAGATCGTCACGAGGGGCGCCACCGTTGGACGGTGGCGCCCCTCAGTCGTGGGGCGAGGCGGTCCCGAAGTGACGCCAGTGGTGGTTTTCGGCCAATTGGATAGTGCGAGGGGGTGAACAGGCGGCCGATCGCAGTCAACCCCTTCCGGGGCGGGCACGACGCTCCTAGCATTGCGCGGCGCGCATACGGATTGTGACGCCCCTCACGTCCGACCGTCCGCCTTGTGCGACCGCTACGCCGAAGGAGTGAGGAGTACAGCGTGGAATCGCCGCCGATCACCACTGCCCCTACGGATGTCCAACTCATCGACGAGAGCCAGGAGTTCCGGGCCCTGCGGAGTTCCTTCCGGAACTTCGCCTTCCCGGTCACCATCGGCTTCGTGCTGTGGTACCTGCTCTACATCCTGCTCTCCAGCTACGCGCCCGGTCTGATGGGCACCAAGGTCGTCGGGCACATCAACGTCGCACTGGTGCTGGGGCTGCTGCAGTTCGTCACCACCTTCGCCATCGCGGCGTGGTACGCCCGGTACGCGGACCGGCGGATCGACCCGCCCGCCGCCGCGATCCGCGAGGCCCACGGCGCCGTCGTCCATGCCCCCCGGGAGTCCGCCGAATGATCCTGCTCGCCAGCTCCGCCACCGAGCACCGCGGACTCACGATGACCCTGTTCGGGTTCTTCGTGCTGCTCACGCTCGGCATCACCGTCTGGGCCGGCCGGCAGACCAAGGACGCCGCCGACTTCTACGCCGGCGGCCGGGGCTTCACCGGCTTCCAGAACGGCCTGGCCATCTCCGGCGACTACATGTCCGCCGCGTCCTTCCTCGGCATCGCCGGCGCCATCGCCCTCTCCGGGTACGACGGCTTCCTGTACTCGATCGGGTTCCTGGTGGCCTGGCTGGTCGCCCTGCTCCTGATCGCCGAGCCGCTGCGCAACGCCGGCCGCTACACCATGGCGGACGTGCTCGCGTTCCGGATGAAGCAGCGCCCGGTGCGCACCGCCGCGGGCGTCTCCACGATCATCGTGTCGATCTTCTACCTGCTCGCCCAGATGGTCGGCGCCGGGACGCTGGTCGCCCTGCTGCTCGGCGTCAGCGGGGAGGGCGCCAAGCGCTGGACCATCGTCGCGGTCGGCGCGCTGATGGTCGTCTACGTCGTGATAGGGGGCATGAAGGGCACCACCTGGGTGCAGATCGTCAAGGCCGTGCTGCTGATCGCCGGTACCGCGCTGATGACCGTCCTGGTGCTCGCCAAGTACCACTTCAACCCGTCCGAGCTGCTCGGCGCCGCCGCCAGCGCGAGCGGCAAGGGCGCGGCCTTCCTCGAACCCGGGCTGAAGTACGGCGTCAGCGGCACCACCAAGCTCGACTTCATCAGCCTCGGGATCGCGCTGGTGCTCGGCACCGCCGGCCTGCCGCACATCCTCGTCCGCTTCTACACCGTGCCCACCGCCAAGGCGGCGCGGAAGTCGGTGCTCTGGGCGATCGGCATCATCGGCGTCTTCTACCTGATGACGCTGGCGCTCGGCTTCGGCGCGGCGGCGCTCGTCGGGCCCAAGGCGATCAAGGCGGCCAACGCGGCGGGCAACACCGCGGCGCCGCAGCTGGCCGAGTCGCTCGGCGGCGGCGCGGGCTCCACCGGGGGCGCGATCCTGCTCGCGGTGATCTCCGCGGTCGCCTTCGCCACCATCCTCGCCGTCGTCGCCGGCCTCACCCTGGCCTCCTCGGCCTCCTTCGCGCACGACCTCTACGCCAACGTGATCCGGCGCGGCCGGGCCACCGAGAAGGAGGAGGTGCTCTCGGCGAAGTGGGCCGCCGTCGCGATCGGCGCGGTGGCCATCGTGCTCAGCCTCTTCGCCGGCAAGCTCAACACCGCGGCCCTGGTCGCCCTGGCCTTCGCGGTGGCCGCCTCGGCGAACCTGCCGACGCTGCTCTACTCGCTGTTCTGGAAGCGCTTCACCACGGCCGGCGCCGTCGCCTCCGTCTACGCGGGCCTGATCAGCTCGGTGCTGCTGGTGATCTTCTCGCCGGTGGTCTCCGGCGCGAAGACCTCGCTCTTCCCGGACTCGGACTTCCACTGGTTCCCGCTGGAGAACCCCGGCCTGGTCTCCATCCCGATCGGCTTCCTGGCCGGCTGGATCGGCACCCTGCTGTCCAAGGAAAGCCCCGACCCGGCGAAGTACGCTGAACTGGAGGTCCGCTCGCTGACCGGACTGGGCGCCCACTGATCACCGCGCGATGACTATGCTGGCCCGGCCCCGCCGCGACGGTGGGCCGGGCCGGCCGCATTACTGGTGAAGGGACCGCCGTGCTACTCGACACGTTCGGACGACAGGCCGTCGACCTGCGCGTCTCCCTCACCGACCGGTGCAACCTGCGCTGCACGTACTGCATGCCCGAGGAGGGGCTGCAGTGGCTCGGCAAGCCCGACCTGCTCACCGACGAGGAGATCGTCCGGCTGGTCACGATCGCGGTGCGCGACCTCGGCGTGCGGGAGGTGCGCTTCACCGGCGGCGAGCCGCTGCTGCGCCCCGGGCTCGTCGCGATCGTCGCCGCGTGCGGCGAACTGGAGCCGCGCCCGGAGATCTCGCTCACGACCAACGGGATAGGCCTGGCCCGCACCGCGACGGCGCTGCGCGAGGCCGGGCTCGACCGCGTCAACGTCTCCCTGGACACCCTCGACCCCGAGGTGTTCTTCACGCTCACCCGCCGCAAGCGCCACCAGGACGTCCTGGACGGGCTGGCCGCCGCCGAGGCCGCCGGGCTGACCCCGGTGAAGCTGAACGCGGTGCTGATGCGCGGGGTCAACGACCACGAGGCGCCCGACCTGCTCGCCTGGTGCCTGGAGCGCGGCTACGAGCTGCGGTTCATCGAGCAGATGCCGCTGGACGCCCAGCACGGCTGGGACCGCACGTCGATGATCACCGCCGAGGAGATCCTCGACCGGCTCGCCGCGCGCTTCGCGCTCGCCCCGGAGCCCTCCGCGCGCCGGGGCGCCGCGCCGGCCGAACGCTGGCTGGTGGACGGCGGCCCGGCCCGGGTCGGCGTGATCGCCTCCGTCACGCGCCCCTTCTGCCGCGCCTGCGACCGCACCCGGCTCACCGCCGACGGCCAGGTGCGCAACTGCCTCTTCGCGACCGGGGAGACGGACCTGCGCACCGCCCTGCGCACGGGCGCCGACGACGCCGAGATCGGCGCCCTGTGGCGGGCGGCGATGTGGGGGAAGAAGGCGGGCGCGGGGATCGACGACCCGGAGTTCCACCAGCCCGACCGGCCGATGTCGGCGATCGGGGGCTAGCGGCTAGTGCTGTGGCACTAGTCCGCCTGAGAGGTCCAGTCGGCGAAGGCGACGACCTCCTTGAGGAAGCCGCGCACGCCCAGGAACTGGGACAGGTGCTCGCGGTGCTCGTCGCACGCGAGCCAGGTCTTGCGACGGTCCGGGGTGTGCAGCTTGGGGTTGTTCCACACCAGCACCCAGCCGGCGTCCGCCCGGCAGCCCTTGGCGGAGCAGATCGGCGTCTGCGGGGTGTCCATCGGGCCGTCCTCGGGGCTTGGCGGGGGTTGTGCACCGCCAGTCTTTCACGGGCCCTTCCGCACACCGGCGGCCGGGGATCCCGGCGCGGCCCGGGGCGGGCATGGCGACGCCGGGCAGCCACGGGGGGAGCCGCCCGGCGTCGGTCCGTCGCTCCGACGGGGGATGCGGAGCGCGTACGCAGTATGTCACGCCGAGACCCCGGTTTGGGGAGGTCTTGCATGATTAATCTGAGGTTCTTTTGAGCTTTCGCCGAGTCAAACCATCGTGAACGTGGAGGACCCGGACAGTCAGCTCCCGCTCTGTGAAGGATCGGTGGGAGACTTCTTTGCCTCTCCTGTACCGGCCGCCGCACCCGCCCCACCCGTACCACCGGGGCCGAGCATCAGCGGGGTGTCGAGCGGGATGTCGAAGGTGCTCGGCAGACCCGGCGCCCGCTCCCGTCCGGCGTTGGCGATCAGCACCGCGAAGTACGGCAGCAGCACGCCGCCCGCGAGCGCGCCGACCGCCAGCCAGCGCTGCACGTCCCACAGCACCACGGCCAGCAGCACGCAGACCGTCCGCAGCAGCATCGAGGCCACGTAGCGGCGCTGCCGCCCGCGGACGTCCTCGGTGAGGCTGCTGCGCGCCCCCGTGATCCGGTGGACCTGCCCGCCGTCCGCGCTCTTGCCCATGTCCTACCGTCCTCGTCGGAGCACCCGCGCGTCCGGCCGCGCGGCCAATTCACCGTACGCCGCACCCCGGCCGAGGACGAGACCGGGGCGGGCGGACACGCGCGACGGGTCCGTCAGGGCCGCCGGGAGAGGTACTGCGGGGGGACGGCGCCGGTGAGCCAGACGCCGTTCTCGCTGATCCGGAACTCGTGGCCGTCCGCCACCATCGCGGCGGCGTTCACGGTGAGCACGACCGGACGGCCGTGCCGGGAGCCGACCCGGGTGGCCGTCTCGGTGTCCGCCGAGAGGTGGACGTCCTGGCGGGCCATCGGGCGCAGGCCCTCGTGGAAGATCGCCGCCAGGTGCCGGTCGGCGGTGCCGTGGTAGAGCACCGGGGGCGGCACGGCGGCGGCCAGACCGAGGTCGACCGCCACCGTGTGGCCCTGGTTGGCGCGGATCGAGAGACCGTCGGCGGAGTAGCCGAACCGGCGCTTGTTGTTCGTCGCGACGATGTGGTCCAGGTCGGCCCTGCTCAGCCGGTTGCCCTTCGCCGCGAGGGCGGCGAGGAGCAGGTCGATCCGCACCCAGCCGGCCTCGTCGAGGGTGATCCCGACCCACCCGGGCTCGTGCCGCAGGATGCGCGACAGCATCTTGCTCGTCTTGACCAGCCGCTTCTCGTCCATCATGTCTCTCGTATCCCCCCGTCGGCCAGTGGCTATGAGGCCTGGCTGACCGAACTCATGTTGAAGTCCGCGACACGCACGGGTGGCATCGCGGTGCGGGTGAACCAGTCGCTCCACTCGCGCGGCAGGCACCGCTCGGTGCGGCCCGCCTCGGTGATCCGGCCGAGCAGGTCGACCGGCGACTCGTTGAACCGGAAGTTGTTGACCGCGCCGACCACCTCGCCGTTCTCGACCAGGTAGACGCCGTCCCGGGTGAGGCCGGTGAGCAGCAGCGTCGCCGGGTCCACCTCGCGGATGTACCAGAGGCAGGTGAGCAGCAGGCCGCGCTCGGTGCGGGCGATCATCTCGTCCAGCGTCGGCGCGGCGTCCTGGTCGGCCGTCTCCAGCACCAGGTTGTCGACGGCCGGGCGCAGCGGCAGGCCGGTGAGGCCGGCCGCGTGGCGGGAGGTGACCAGGTCGGTCAGCACGCCCTCGCGGATCCACTCGGTGGCGCTGATCGGCAGGCCGTTGTCGAACACCGAGACGTCGCCGCCGGTGGCGTGCGCGAGGACGAACGGCGTGGCCTCCAGGCCGGGTTCGCGCGGGTCGGCGCGCAGCGTCAGCGGCAGCGCGGCGAGCTCGTCGCCGACGCGGGTGCCGCCGCCCGGCTTGGAGAAGACCGTGCGGCCCTCGTGGGCGTCCCGGCCGCCGGCGGACCAGTGCAGGTAGACCATGAGGTCGGCGACGGCCGAGGGCGGCAGCAGCGTCTCGTAGCGGCCGGCCGGGAGGTCCACCGTGCGGGCGCCCCAGCCCAGGCGCTTGGTCAGTTCGGCGTGCAGGGCGGTGACGTCGACGTCGGTGAAGTCCCGGGTGGCGGCGCCGACCCAGGCCGAGCCGGACAGGTCGGCGGTCTTGGCGTTGATCTCGACCATGCCGGTCGGCTGGTCGTGGCGCAGCCGCAGGCCGGTGGAGGTGCCCAGGTAGCTGGTGGTCACCTCGTGCCGGGCGAAGCCGTAGAGCAGTTCGCCCCGGGCGGCGGCGCGGGCGAAGGCCTCGCCGAGGGCCGGGCCGAAGTCCGCGAAGACGTCGATCGAGGTCTCGGCGGGCGGCTGGTCGAAGTGCGGCGAGGCCGGCAGGCCGGCGGCCAGCTGCTGGGCGTCCTCGGCCGGTCCGGCGGCGCGGGCGGCCTCCTCGGCGGCCCGGACGAGGCTCTCGACCTCGTCCGCGGTGACGGCCTCGCGCGAGACCACGCCGGAGGCGGTGCCCTCGGCGCCGGCCACGGTGGCGATCACGGTGAGGCGGCGGCCGCGGGTGACTCCGTTGGTGGTCAGCGCGTTGCCGGCCCAGCGGAGGTTGGCGGTGGACTCCTCGTCGGCGATCACCACGCAGCCGTCGGCGCGGGAGAGGCCGAGTGCGAGCTCGACGAGTTCGTGGGGCTGCGTCGCGGTCATCGGTGACCCGCCTCCTGCTGGGTGTTGAGCACGTTGACGTTGCGGAACAGCGCGGACGGGCAGCCGTGGCTGACCGCCGCGACCTGACCGGGCTGGGCCTTGCCGCAGTTGAAGGCGCCGCCGAGGACGTAGGTCTGCGGGCCGCCGACGGCCGTCATCGAGCCCCAGAAGTCGGTGGTGGTCGCCTGGTAGGCGAAGTCCTTGACCTGGCCCGCGAGTTCGCCGTTCCTGATGGCGTAGGCGCGCTGCCCGGTGAACTGGAAGTTGTAGCGCTGCATGTCGATGGACCAGGAGCGGTCCCCGACGATGTAGAGGCCGTTCTCGACGCCCGCGAACAGGCCCTCGGTGTCCGGGCCGTCGGCGGCGGGCCGCAGCGAGACGTTGGCCATCCGCTGCACCGGGACGTGCGCGGGGGAGTCCGCGAAGGCGCAGCCGTTGGAGCGCTCGAAGCCCTTGAGCTTCGCCATGCCGCGGTCGAGCTGGTAGCCGACCAGGACGCCGTCCTTGACGAGGTCCCAGGACTGCGTGGCGACGCCCTCGTCGTCGTAGCCGATGGTCGACAGGCCGTGCTCGGCGGTGCGGTCGCCGGTGACGTGCATCAGCTCGGAGCCGTACTTGAGCGAGCCGAGCTTGTCGAAGGTGGCGAAGGAGGTGCCGGCGTAGGCGGCCTCGTAGCCGAGGGCGCGGTCCAGCTCGGTGGCGTGGCCGATCGACTCGTGGATGGTCAGCCAGAGGTTGGACGGGTCGATGACGAGGTCGTAGCGGCCCGCCTCGACGCTCGGGGCCTTCATCTTCTCGGCCAGCAGGACGGGCAGTTCGGCGAGTTCGGCGTCCCAGTCCCAGCCGGTGCCCCTCGGGCTCCGTCCATCGGGGGACGACCCCCGGACCCCCGTGAGGTATTCGAAGCCGCGGCCGACCGGCGGGGCCAGGGTGCGCATCGAGTCGAAGGCGCCCGTGCGCTCGTCCACCGAGGTGGCCTCCAGCGTCGGGTGCACGCGGATGCGCTGCTGGGTGGTGACGGTGCCGGCGGTGTCCGCGTAGAACTTGTTCTCCTGGACGGTCAGCAGGCTCGCCTGGACGTGCGAGACGCCCTCGGCGGCCAGCAGCCGCGAGCTCCACCCGGCGAGCAGGGCGGTCTTCTCGGCGTCCGGCACGTCGAAGGGGTTGACCTCGTAGGAGGACACCCAGGTGACGTCCCGGTGGACCGGCTCCGGTGCGAGCTCGAC
Source organism: Kitasatospora sp. NPDC059722 (assembly GCF_042733235.1). Taxonomy (NCBI): domain Bacteria; kingdom Bacillati; phylum Actinomycetota; class Actinomycetes; order Kitasatosporales; family Streptomycetaceae; genus Kitasatospora; species Kitasatospora sp. NPDC059722. Next base: position 24,005 of record NZ_JBHWGD010000041.1, on the reverse strand, counting down.
CCGCTCGGCGGAGCCGGCCGCGCGGCTGATCCCGCCGGACAGCCGGGCCACCGCCACGGCCTGCCCGGCGACCCGCGCCGCCGCGTCGGTGGTGAGGTCCACTCCGGCGGCGAAGCCCCAGGCGCCGTCCAGCAGCACGCGGACGGCGAAGCCGAGCTGCACGCTGTCGGAGGTGCCGGCCGGGCGGGCGTCGCGCAGCCGCCAGGAGGCGCTGCGGACCCGCTCCAGGCGGAAGTCGGCGTGTTCGGCGCCGAGTTCACGGGCCCGGGTGAGCGCGGCGTCGGCGAGGGCGCGCAGCGGGTAGGCGAGGAACAGCGGATCGACGGCGCGCCCGTGGGGGACGCCGGCGCTGTCGGCCGGAGGGATCGGAGGCAAGCGAGCTCCCTGGTCGCGGGGGGTGGCGGTGCGGCGCCGCACAGGGGCGCCCGCACCGCATCATTTCCCGTCCACGCACTTTCGGCCAGCGCATTTGCCCGGCGCCGCCCCGGCGGTCCGGCGGGGCGTCAGGCGACGGTCTCCCACCAACCGTCCAGCTCGGGCGGGTTGTCGACGTCGACGCGCTCGCCGGGGCGCGGCACGGCGAGCGGGACGGCCTGGGCCTTGGCCTCCTTCAGGAGCCGCTCGACCGGTTCGGCCCACGGGTGCAGCCCGAGGTTGAAGGTGCACCAGTGGACGGGCACGAGCAGGCCGGCGCGCAGGTCCCGGTGGGCGAGGACGGCGTCCTCGGGCGTCATGTGGATGTCCGCCCAGGCCGTGTCGTAGGCGCCGATCTGGACGAGGGCGGCGTCGAACGGGCCGTGCTGCTCGCCGATCCGGGCGTAGCCCTCGAAGTAGCCGGAGTCGCCGGTGTAGAAGACCTTGCGGGTGGGGCCGGCGATCACCCACGAGCCCCACAGGGTGGTGTTGCGGGTCAGGCCGCGGCCGGAGAAGTGGTGCGCGGAGGTGAGGGTGAGTACGAGCTCGCCGAGCGTGCAGGTCTCGTCCCAGTCCAGCTCGATGATCCGGTGCTCGGGCACGCCCCACCGGCGCAGGTGGCCGCCGATGCCGAGCGGCACCGCGAACGGCGCGGACTGGGTGTGCACCAGGCGCTTGACCGTCGCCATGTCGAGGTGGTCGTAGTGGTCGTGCGAGATGAGCACGGCGTCGACCTGGGGGAGCTCCTCCAGCCCGACCGGCACGGGGTGCAGCCGCTTGGGGCCGACGTGCGCGGAGGGCGAGCAGCGGTCGCTCCAGACCGGGTCGAGCAGGACGCGCGAGCCCTCGATCTCCACGAGCGCGGAGGCGTGCCCGTACCAGGTGATCTCCACGCCCTCGGCGGCCGGACGCGGGCCGTCGGCGGGGCGCACGAGCGGCACCGGCTGCGCCGGGACGCGGCCCTCGCGCTGGAAGACCATGCGGCGGACGGTGTCGCCGTCGATGCTGGGGGCGGACGCCGCGCGGGCGAGGGTGGACGGCGCGTTGTGGAAGACGCCGTCGCGGTACTGCGGGGAGTCGCGCACCCGCTCCTCGCGCTCGCCGTCCGGCCGGCGTCCGAACGCGGCCGGGAGATCGCGCAGCGACCAGGCGGCGGCGCCCGCGACCGCGGCCAGGGCGGTGAGGGCCAGCAGCCGTCCGCGTCGGTGGGTGCTCCCGGGCTGTGCCTTGGTCATGCGCCCTGCCTCTTCGTTCCTCGCCGGGACTCTTTCGGGGAGAGGGTACGGCCGGCCCCGGGTCGTCCCGTACAACGGGTGGCAACGGGCGCACCGGCCCGGGTGTTCCCGTCCGCGCGCCCGGCCGGCCCGCGGGGTGCTCCCGGGCAGGCCGGGCGCGGATTGTCGGATTGCCACAGTTCCTTCGGTGAGGCGCTGTGGGAGACCGATTCGCCGACGGCGCCGGGCGCCGGATACGGTCACACTGCGTGCGCATCCAGCCGCACGCGCACCCCCTTACGGAGAGAGGTGGATCGTTGAGCCGCTCGGTTCTCGTCACCGGAGGAAACCGGGGCATCGGCCTCGCGATCGCCCTGGCCTTCGCCGAGGCGGGCGACAAGGTCGCCATCACCAGCCGCTCGGGCGAGGTGCCTGAGGCCCTGGAGAAGTACGACGTCCTCGCGGTGCGCTGCGACATCACCGACGCCGCCCAGGTGGACGCCGCCTTCACCGAGATCGAGCAGAAGCACGGCGGCGTCGAGGTGCTGGTCGCCAACGCGGGCATCACCAACGACACCCTGCTGCTGCGCATGTCCGAGGAGGACTTCACGTCCGTCCTCGACACCAACCTCACCGGGGCGTTCCGGGTGGTCAAGCGCGCCTCCAAGCTGATGATGCGGGCGCGCAAGGGCCGCGTGATCCTGATCTCGTCCGTGGTCGGCCTCTCCGGCTCGCCGGGCCAGGCCAACTACGCCGCCTCCAAGGCCGGCCTGGTCGGCTTCGCCCGGTCGCTGGCGCGCGAGCTCGGCGCCCGCAACATCACCGTCAACGTGGTCGCCCCCGGCTTCGTCGACACCGACATGACCGCCGTGCTCAGCGACGAGCGCCGCAAGGAGATCGTCTCGGGCGTGCCGCTGGGCCGCTACGCGGCGCCCGCCGAGGTCGCGTCCACCGTGCGGTTCCTCGGTTCGGACGAGGCCGCGTACATCACCGGAGCCGTCATTCCCGTCGACGGCGGATTGGGCATGGGTCACTGATCATGAGTGGAATCCTCGAGGGCAAGCGGATCCTCATCACCGGGGTGCTGATGGAGTCCTCCATCGCCTTCCACACCGCGAAGCTCGCCCAGGAGCAGGGCGCGGAGATCATCCTCACCGCCTTCCCCCGCCCGAGCCTGACCGAGCGCATCGCCAAGAAGCTGCCGAAGCCGGTCAAGGTCCTGGAGCTGGACGTCTCCAGCCCGGAGCAGCTGGCCGGCATCGCCGACCAGGTCCGCGAGACCCTGCCGACCCTGGACGGCATCGTCCACTCGATCGGCTTCGCCCCGCAGGACGCCCTGGGCGGCAACTTCCTGGACACCCCGTGGGAGTCCGTGGCCACCGCGATGCACGTCTCCGCGTACTCGCTGAAGTCGCTCACCATGGCGCTGCTGCCGCTGATGCAGGACGGCGGCTCGGTCGTCGGCCTGACCTTCGACGCGCAGTACGCGTGGCCGCAGTACGACTGGATGGGCCCGGCCAAGGCCGCCCTGGAGTCGACCAACCGCTACCTGGCCCGTTACCTGGGCGCGCGGGACATCCGCTGCAACCTGATCTCGGCGGGCCCGATCGGCTCGATGGCCGCCAAGTCCATCCCGGGCTTCGGCGAGCTGGCCGACACCTGGAACCAGCGCTCCCCGCTGAAGTGGGACCTGAGCGACCCGGAGCCGGCCGGCCGCGGCGTCGTCGCGCTGCTGTCGGACTGGTTCCCGAAGACCACCGGCGAGATCGTCCACGTCGACGGCGGTCTGCACGCCATCGGCGCCTGAGGCGCCCGCTCCACCGACGCCGCTGCCCGGCACCCCTCCGCGGGGGTGCCGGGCAGCGGCGTTCTCCGGCCTTCCCGGCGTTCTCCGGCCTTCCCGGCGTTCTCCGGTCCCGGCGTTCTCCGTGCTTCCCCGTGGCGGGCGGATCAGGCGTCGGCGGTGCCGCAGGCCCCGATCGCCCGGCCGGCCTCGACGGAGGCGCGCTGGGCGTCGCCGGCCCGGATCGCGTCGAGGATCGTGTCGTGGCCGATGTAGCGCTCGGCGATCAGCTCGGGGCCGACGTCGTGCCGCAGGTGGGCGCGGGTCACCTCGCCGAGGTCGGCGTAGACGGCGGCCAGCACGTCGTTGTGGGCGGCGGCGACCACGGCCTGGTGGAAGGCGGCGTCGGCCTGGACGAAGTCCTCGGCGTCGCCGGAGTGCCAGGCGGCCTCGCGGCGGGCCAGCGCGGCGTCCAGGAGGCCGAGGTCGCGCGGGGTGCGGCGGACGGCCGCCAGGCCCGCGGCGGAGGTCTCCAGGGCCGCGCGCAGCTCGGCGACCTGCGCCTGGTCGGCGTCGGCGAAGCGGCGGTGCATGACGCCGGCGAGCTCGCTGGTGGCGAGGACGTAGGTGCCCGAGCCCTGGCGGATGTCGAGCAGCCCGTTGTGGGCGAGGGCGCGGACGGCCTCGCGGACGGTGTTGCGCGCGACGCCGAGCTGTTCGACCAGGGCGGCCTCGGTCGGGATGCGCGAGCCGACGGGCCACTCGCCGGAGGTGATCTGGGCGCGCAACTGCGCGATCACCTGGTCGGACAGCGGGGTGCGCCTCGGCGAGGACAGCGCCACGGGGGACTCCTAGCGGCTTCGGGGCGGTGGACGGGGCCCGGTGGACTCCGGCGGGCCGGTGGATGAACGGTCGGCACATCATGCCAATTCCGTGGTGCGTCAATTCATCCCATCATTCTATGATGGTGCCCATGCCTCCCGCAGCAGACACCACCACCACCCCCCGAACCGAGGTGCGGCCGCAGACCGAGCGGCCCACCGCCACCCCCAGCCCCCTCGTCGTCGGACTGTTCGCCGTCGCGATCGCCGCCGCCGCCTTCAACCTCCGTCCCGTCGTCACCAGCCTCGGGCCACTGCTCGACCAGGTCCGCTCCGGCCTCGGGATGAACGCCACGGTCGCCGGACTGCTCACCGCCGTGCCGTCGCTGTGCTTCGGCCTGTTCGGCTTCGCCGCGCCCACGATGGCCCGCCGGATCGGCCCGATCGCGGTGATCACCGCCGGCATGGGCGCGATCACCGCGGGCGTGCTGGCCCGCTCCTTCGCCGGCGGCACCGCGGTCTTCCTGCTGCTCACCGCGCTCGCGCTGGCCGGTGTCGCGGTCTCCAACGTGCTGATCCCGGTGGTGATCAAGCGCTACTTCCCGGCCAAGGTCGGTCCGATGATCGGCCTGTACTCCATGTCGCTGTCGGCCGGCACCGCCCTGGCCGCCGCCGTCACCGTGCCGCTGACCAGCGCCCTGGGCGGCGACTGGCGCTACGGCCTCGGCGTCTGGGCCGTCCTCGGCGCCGTGGCGCTGGTGCTCTGGACCGTCGTCGCCGTGGCCAAGCGCGAGCGCGGCGGGAAGGCGGGCGGGCCCGCCGCCGACAAGCTGCCGATCACCCGTAGCCGGACGGCCTGGGCGATGGCCTGCTTCTTCGGCCTCCAGGCCACCGGCGCCTACGTGGTCATGGGCTGGCTGCCGAAGATCTTCCAGGACGCCGGCGTCGACAAGGGCACCTCGGGCGTGCTGCTCGCGGTGACCATGGTGATCGGCGTGCCGGTCTCCTTCGTCCTGCCCAACCTGGCCGCCCGGCGCGGCGACCAGCGGCTGTTCGTCGTCGTGCTGGCCTCCTGCGGCATCGCCGGGTACGCCGGGCTCGCGCTCGCCCCGGCCGCGCTGCCGTGGGTGTGGGCCGTCCTGGTGGGCCTGTCCAACTGCGCGTTCCCGCTGGTGCTGACGATGATCGGGCTGCGCGCCCGGACCGCGGGCGGCGTCGCCCAGCTGTCCGCCTTCGCCCAGGGCGTCGGCTACCTGATCTCCATCCCGGGCCCGATCCTGATCGGCCGGATCTACCAGGTGACGGGCCAGTGGTACTGGCCGCTCGGCTTCCTCGCGCTGCTGCTGGTGCCGCAGATGCTGTTCGGCCTGCGGGCCGCGATGGCCCGGCACATCGAGGACGAGGCCCTGGCGCCGAAGGTGCCGGCCAAGGCCTAGAGGTTCGTCCACCTTCCCCGGCCCGTCGCCCGGTCGGCTCTGTGCGGCGGGGCCGGGCCGGGGAAGGTCAAGGGCCGGCCAAGGGCGAGGGGGCGGGGGTCGGCGGGCGCGTCCGGGGTGGGAGAATTCCGGACATGCCCGTTCTCGAACCGAACCCGACCGACGGCCGCAAGCAGCTCGGCCGCATCGCCCTGGCGTTTGCCGGCATCGTGGTGCTCGTGGCGATCATCGCCACGATCGCCGCCGGCATGGGCTGACCGGCTCCGCGACCCGGCCCGGGCCCCGGCCGTCCGGCGGGAGAACTCCCGGTGAACGGCGCATGATGGCACCCGCCACCCCTGGGAGTGGCGGCAACCGGGAGCGTCGCGCCCCCGGACGGCTTTTCTGCCAAGCTTGCTGGGTATGAGCGCCGACACGCCCCGCAGGATCATCGTTCTCCGCCACGCCAAGGCCGACTGGCCCAACGGCGTCGACGACCACGAGCGGCCGCTGGCCGACCGGGGCCGCAACCAGGCCCCGGACGCCGGCCGCTGGCTGGCCGACTCCGGGATCAACCCCGACTTCGTGCTCTGCTCCACCGCCCTGCGCACCCGCGAGACGTGGAAGCTGGCGGCGCACGAGCTGCCCAAGCGGACCCGCAGGACCGTGTACGAGGAGCGGATCTACGAGGCCAGCCCGGGCGAGATCATCGCCGTCCTCCACGAGACCCCGGAGGAGTACGCGGACGTGGTGCTGGTCGGGCACAACCCGGGCGTGCTGGGTCTGACCCAGGTGCTGGCCGGCGACGCGGGCGACCCGGACGCGCTGGACCGGCTGCGGCTCGGCGGCTTCCCCACGGCGGCGATCGCGGTGCTCAGCTTCGGCGGCTCCTGGAAGGACGTCGAGCCGGGCGTGGCCGAGCTGGTCTCCTACCACACGCCGCAGGACTGACGCCCGGACGTCTCCTTCGACGGGAGCGACGGGAGCGACGTGAGGGGCCCGCGGACTCGGTCCGCGCGCCCCTCACCTTCGTCTCCGGCCGACCGTGCGGGCCTTCGGCGGACTACTCGGCCGGGCCGCCGTCGACGGTGTCGGCCGCCTCGACCTCCTCGCGGGTGATGCCGAGCAGGTACAGCACGGTGTCCAGGAACGGCACGTTCACCGCGGTGTCGGCGGCCTCGCGCACCACCGGCTTGGCGTTGAACGCCACCCCGAGGCCGGCCGCGTTCAGCATGTCGAGGTCGTTGGCGCCGTCGCCGATCGCGACCGTCTGCTCCAGCGGCACCTTGGCCTGCTCGGCGAACCGGGCCAGCCAGCGGGCCTTGCCCGCGCGGTCCACGATCTCGCCGACCACCCGGCCGGTGAACTTGCCGTCCGCCACCTCCAGGGTGTTGGCCGCCGCGAAGTCCAGCCCCAGCTGCTCCACCAGGTGGTCGGTGACCTGCGTGAACCCGCCGGACACGATCGCCACCTGGAAGCCCAGGCGCTGCAGCGTGCGGATCAGGGTGCGCGCCCCCGGCGTGAACCGGACCTCCGCGCGCACCTTCTCCGTCACCGAGGCGTCCAGCCCGGCCAGCAGCGCCACCCGGGCGCGCAGCGACTCGGCGAAGTCCAGCTCGCCGCGCATCGCCGCCGCCGTCACCTCGGCGACCTCCTCCTCGCAGCCCGCGTGCGCCGCGAAGAGCTCGATCACCTCGTCCTGGATGAGCGTCGAGTCGACGTCCATCACCACCAGGCGCTTGGCGCGGCGCTCCAGGCCGGCCGCGACCACGGCGACGTCGACCCGCTGGGCCGCCGCCTCCTGGGCCAGCTCGCCGCGCAGCTCGTCGGTGGCGACACCGGACACGGCCAGCTCGACCGCCGTCACCGGGTACTTGGCGAGGCGGAAGACGCGGTCGATGTTGCCGCCCGCCGCGGTGATCCGGGAGGTGAGCGCCGAGACCGCGGCGGCGGTCAGCGGGTGGCCCAGCACCGTCACGTGCGAGCGGCCCTCGCGGCGCGGCCGGTTGTCGCCGATGCCGGAGATGATCTCGGCCTGGAGCTTCTGCTCCTCCGACCAGCGGTGCACGGTGGCCCGCAGGCCGCCCTCGGCGCCGGGCGCGGTGGGCGGGGTGACCAGGGCGCACAGCGTGATCCGGCCACGCGTGACGACCTGCTCGATGTCGATCACGTCGACGCCGAAGCCGGCCAGGGTGGCGAAGAGGCCGGCCGTGATGCCGGGGCGGTCCTTGCCGAACACCTTGACGAGCAGGGTGCGCTCGTCCTCGGTCCGGGGCTGCGAGGCGGGGGAAGGCTCAGCGGCCAAGGGCGATGCGTTCATGGTGGGTCCCACGCTACCGGGCGGGAAGGGCCCGCAGGGCACCCGTCCACCCCCCGGACGCACGGGTCGGGGGTGCCCGGAGCGCGTGTGCGGGAACCGGCCGACGTGCAGGTGACGGGGAGGTGGCGTGGGGGTGCGGCGAAGCCCGGGACACCGCGCCGTCCGCGAATCGTTGCCGCCTGGTCACAGTCCCCAGGGGCGACTTTCGTCAACGGTCCGTCGGCTGGAATGATTCCCCCGTCAGTTACAGGAAGTACGCACCCCCGGCCGGGGGACACAATCGGGGGACCGAGAGAGCGGGGCAGGCGAGCAGTGCCGCAACTCGTCATTGAGATCAACGGACAGCAGCGGACTCTGGAGCCGGGGCGGTCCTACACCATCGGGCGCAACCCGCAGTCGGACTTCCCGTTCGACGACGCGCGGGTCTCCTGGCACCACGGGACCATGTCCTTCAACGGGACCGGCTGGCAGCTGGACGACCACGGCAGCACCAACGGCACGTACGTCGCCGGTGCCCGGACCCAGCAGGCCCAGCTGTTCCCAGGCGCCGTCGTCAACCTCGGCAACCCGGAGAACGGCCCGCGCCTCTCCTTCTCGGCACCCGTCCAGTCCGCCGCCCCGCAGGCGCCCGCCTGGCACGAGGCCGCCACCAGCCGCAGCAACGCGCCGGCGCCGCAGCAGGCCGCGCAGCAGCAGGCGTGGGGGCAGCAGGCCCAGGACCCGTACCAGCAGCAGTCCGAGCCGTGGGCCGCGCAGCAGCAGGGCGGCTTGCCGCAGCAGCAGGCCGCGCAGCCGCCGTTCCCGCAGCAGCAGGGCTTCCCCGCCCAGCAGCAGGGCTTCACGCCCCAGCCCCAGCCGCCGCACGGCGGTGGTGGTGGTGGCGGCCCGCAGCCGACGATGATCCGCAACCTGACGTCCGCGATGCGCACCGTCCGGATCGGCCGCGCGCTCGACAACGACATCGTGGTCTCCGACCTCCAGGTCTCCCGCCACCACGCCGAGCTGCGCCAACTGCCCGACGGCCGCTACGAGATCGTCGACCTCGGCAGCCACAACGGCATCTTCCTCAACGGCCAGCAGGTGCAGCGCCAGCTGATGGGCCCGCAGGACCGGCTGACCGTCGGCCACTCCAGCTTCGTGCTGGTCGGCGACCAGCTGCAGGAGTTCGTCGACGACGGCGCGGTCTCCTTCTCCGCCCGCCACCTGACCGTCGAGGTCGAGCACAAGGGCGCGAAGAAGATCCTGCTCAACGACGTCAGCTTCGGCGTCCCGGAGAAGTCCCTGGTCGCCGTCATCGGCCCGTCCGGCTCCGGCAAGTCGACCCTGCTGCGCGCCCTCACCGGCTACCGCCCGGCCGACCGCGGCGAGGTGCTGTACGACGGCCGCAACCTCTACAAGCAGTTCGCCGAACTCCGCTCCCGCATCGGCCTGGTGCCGCAGTCGGAGATCCTGCACCGCGAGCTGACCGTCCGCAAGGGCCTCAAGTACGCGGCCCAGCTGCGCTTCCCCGGCGACACCGAGGCCCGCGAGCGCGACGCCCGGATCGACGAGGTGCTCTACGAGCTGCGCCTGGACAAGCGCGCCGACAACAAGATCACCGCGCTCTCCGGCGGCCAGCAGAAGCGCGTCTCGGTCGCCCTGGAGCTGCTCACCAAGCCGTCGCTGATCTTCCTGGACGAGCCCACCTCGGGCCTCGACCCGGGCATGGACCGCGAGGTCATGCAGATGCTGCGCGGCCTGGCCGACGACGGCCGCACGATCCTCGTCGTCACCCACTCGGTGGCCGAACTGGCGCTCTGCGACCGCCTGCTGGTGATGGCGCCGGGCGGTTCGGTGGCCTACTTCGGCCCGCCGGACGAGGCGCTGCACTTCTTCGGCTACGAGACCTGGGCGGACGTCTTCCAGGCCTTCGAGAACTACCCGGACCACGACTGGGCCGGCCGCTACCGCGGTTCGGTGCACTACCAGCAGTACTCCGCCCCGACCGTCGAGGCGGGCGAGGTCCAGCACGTCCAGGTCGCCCAGGAGGCCATCAAGCCGCCCAAGCCGCAGAGCTGGGGCTCGCAGCTGTGGACCCTGATGCGCCGCTACATGTCGGTGCTGGCCTCGGACCGCGGCTTCCTCGCGCTGTCGGTGCTGCTGCCCGCGGTCATCGGCGCGGTCAGCGTGCTGATCCCCAACGAACCGGGGCTCGCTCCGAACCCCAAGTCGCAGCTCCACCTCAACAACGGGGCCGCGACGATCCTGCTGATCCTCGCGATCGGCGCCTGCTTCTCCGGCGCGGCCAACTCGGTCCGCGAACTGATCAAGGAACGGGCGATCTACGAACGGGAACGGGCCACCGGCCTGTCCCGCTCGGCGTACATGATGTCCAAGATCATCGTGCTGGGCATCTTCAGCGTGATCCAGGGCGCGATCATCTCCGCCGTCGGCTTCCTGCCGCGCAAGCTGCCCGCGCACGGTCTGATCGTCGCGAACACCCCGCTCGTCGAGATGACGATCGGCATGATCCTGCTGAGCTTCGCCGCGATGATGTTCGGCCTGATGATCTCCGCGCTGGTCAAGACCGCCGAGAAGACCATGCCGCTGCTGGTCATGTTCGCCATCATCCAGGTCGTCTTCACCGGCTGCCTCTTCCAGATCTTCGGCAAGCCCGGCCTGGAGCAGGTCGCCTGGCTGATGCCGGCCCGCTGGGGCACCGGCATCGTGGCCACCACGCTCGACCTGTCGCACCTCATGGGCCCCTGGAACAAGGACTTCCAGAACCCGAACTACGACCCGCTGTGGACGCACTCCGTCGCGCAGTGGTCGATCGACGCCGGCGTGCTGGTCGCCATCTCGGTCGTCATCGGCATCATCGTGACGCGCCTCCAGCGCCGGCACGAGCCCGAGGTCATGCAGAAGGGCTGAGGCCCGCGCCTGTCCGCCTGAGGGGCGGCTCTCCCGACCGGGAGGGCCGCCCCTCTTCGCGTTCCGGTCCTCGCGTTGCGGTTTTTTGCGCTCCGGTCTTCGAGTGGCGGGTCCTCGCGTTGCGGTCTTTGCGCTCCGGTCTTCGCGCTCCGGGCCCATCGGCCTAGGTCCCCGGACCTGCGACCTAGGCGGCTGCGGACGGACGCGGGGGCCGGGGGCGCGGCGGTAGGTTGGCGGTATGTCCAGCGCGCCCAGTGACCACCGCCCGGCGGCCGGTCCGCTCACCGACGGTCCGCTCACCGACGGTCCGCCGCTCGACGGCCGGATACCGGTCGGTCACTCCCACGACGACCGGCTGCCGGCCTGCGACCCCTGCCTGGCCGGCATCGAGGCGGTGAGCCGGGCGCTGCTCGCGATGAGCCGGCACCTGGAGGTCCGCGAGGTGCTGCGCCGCATCACCGCCTCCGCCCGGGAACTCCTCGGTGCCGAGTACGCGGCCCTCGGCGTCCCCGACGACCACGGCGGCTTCGCCCAGTTCGTCGTCGACGGCATCACCGACGAGCAGTGGCGCGCCATCGGCCCGCTGCCCCGGCAGCACGGCGTGCTCGCCAAGATGCTCCACGAGACCGGGCCCACCCGGCTCGCCGACGTCCGTCAGGCCCCCGCGTTCGGCGGCTGGCCCGCCGCGCACCCCGAGATGGACGCCTTCCTCGGCATGCCCGTCCTCGACACCGACGCCGCCGAGGACGAACCGCAGGTCACGGGCGTCATCTTCCTCGCCAACAAGCGCGGCGGCGGCCTCTTCACCGACCACGACGAGGAACTGCTGCGGATACTCGCCGCCCACGCCGCCCTCGCCCTCTCCAACGCCCGCCTCTACGAGCGCAGCCGGGAACTCACCCTGGCCGGCGAGCGCGCCCGCATCGCCCACGACCTGCACGACGCCGTCTCGCAGAAGCTCTTCTCGCTGCGGCTCACCGCCAAGGCGGCCGCCAAGCTCGTCGACCGCGACCCGGTCCGGGCCCGCGCCGAACTCGCCGAGGTCGCCCGGCTCGCCGCCGAGGCCGCCGACGAACTCCGCGCCGTCGTCGTCGAACTGCGCCCCGCCGCCCTGGAGGAGGACGGGCTGAGCGCCACCCTCGCCTCCCAGGTCCAGGTGCTCGACCGCGCCCACACCGCCGACGTCGCCTTCGTCGCCGACGGCGTCCGCGCCATGCCGCCGGCCCAGGAGGCCGCACTGCTGCGGGTCGCCCAGGAGGCGCTGCACAACGCGCTGCGCCACTCCGGCGCGCGGCGCGTCACCGTCACCCTGCTCGGTACGCCCGAGCGCGGGGCCGTCCTCCAGGTGCGGGACGACGGTCAGGGGTTCGACCCCGAGTCCGTCCGCCGGGCCGGCAAGCACCTCGGACTGGCGTCGATGCGCGACCGCGCCGCCGCCGTCGGCGGCCGGCTCACCCTGGAATCCGCCCCCGGCCGGGGCACGCTCGTCGAGATGGAGGTCCCCGGTGCCTGACAGCACGCCACCGATCCGCGTCCTGCTCGTCGACGACCACCAGGTCGTGCGGCGCGGCCTGCGCACCTTCCTGGAGGTGCAGGACGACATCGAGGTGGTCGGCGAGGCCGCCGACGGCGCCGAGGGCGTCGAGCGGGCCCGCGAGCTCGACCCGGACGTCGTCCTGATGGACCTCAAGATGCCCGGCGTCGACGGGATCGAGGCGCTGCGCACGCTCAAGGGCGAGGGCAGCCGGGCCCGGATCCTGATCGTCACCAGCTTCACCGAGCACCGCACGATGGTCCCCGCGCTGCGGGCCGGCGCCGCCGGGTACGTGTACAAGGACGTCGACCCGGAGGCGCTCGCCGGGGCCATCCGCTCGGTCCACGCCGGCCACGTCCTGCTCCAGCCCGAGCTCGCCGAGGCGCTCCTCTCCGACGACGGCCCGCGCGCCCCGCAGGGCCGGGGCGGGACGCTCACCGAGCGCGAGCGGGAGGTGCTGGGGCACATCGCGGACGGGCGCTCCAACCGGGAGATCGCGCGCAGCCTGCACCTGTCGGAGAAGACCGTGAAGACGCACGTGTCGAACATCCTGATGAAGCTGGACCTCGCCGACCGCACCCAGGCCGCGCTCTGGGCCGTCCGGCACGGGGAGGGCCGGGAGGCGTAGGGCGTCCCGCTGGGGCATGCGGCCCGGGCGTGCGGCCCGGGCGTGCGAGGGGTGCCGTCGCGCTGTGCCGGGTGGGAGGTAATCCGGGGCGAGGGACGCGAGGAACGGTTCTGGCGTATGCCGTTCGGCAGGGGGAGGGCGGAAATGACGTGATGGGGCGTCAGGGCGGTGTGCCAGGCTGAGCGCCGACATCGAACCCGGGGGAGGACCTGATGAACGCGCCGCGCAGCGAGTACGGGCCCGTCGTGCTCGCCAACGAACTGGAGCTGACGCACCGCCTGTTCGAGCGGGCCAAGCACCTCGGCCTGGTGCCGCCGCCGGACGTCGAGGACCGGCGGTGGTCCCCGGCGGCCGTGGAGCCCCTGCTCGAACGCCGCTCCGACATCGCCGCCGCGCTGGCGGCGGACGTCGCGGAGCGGGCCGCGAAGCTGGCGCAGGAGACGGCCCGCGAACGCGATGCCTACGGTCCCGAGGTCCTGCGCCGACGGCTCGGGCTGGTGCGCTGGCAGTTCGACCAGGCGCGGGAGCGCGGGCTGATCCCCGAGCCGGACGTCGACGGCCGGGCCTGGTCGGCCGCGGCGGAGGCCGAGCTGCGGGCCGGCGCCGCCGAGCTCACGGCCGCGCTGGGCGCCGTCCCCCGGGTGGGCGCCGGCAAGGCCGCCGTCGCCCTGGGCCACACCACCGGCCTCCCGGTGACGGCGGACGACATCCGCCGGCTCGCCGAGGCCGGGGCGCTCCGGGCCTCCGGCGAGTTCCGGGGCCACCCCACCTACAGCCGCGAGGCGTTGGCGGCGGTGCCGGAGGCCGCCGTCGAGGAGGCGGTCACCGAGCGGCTGCGCCGCGCCGAGACCGAGGCGGAGGCCGCCGCCGCGCTGCTGCGACAGCGGATGGCGGAGAGCCTGTCGGCGGCGGAGGCGGCCGAGCAGCTGGGCTGGTCGGCCGCGCGGTTGGAGGCCGCCGTGGCGAAGGGCGGGCTGACCCGGGCCCAGGACGGGCGATACGACCGGGCGGAGGTGATGGCACTGGTGGCGGCCGATCCCTGGCGGTAGGGCGGCAGGCGGGTGCTCCGGCGAGTGCTGCGCGGCGGTCCGGCGGGTTGGGCGGTCGGCTCGGTCGCGGGGTGCTGCGCGGTGGCGGCGTAAGCCGGGCGGTGGGCGCGGATCCGGTGTTGGGCGCCGCGCGGTGGCCGGGCGCTGAGGCCGTTGAGCGCTGGGTGCCGTGCGGCGGTCGGGCTCGTCGGGCGGCGGGCGTGAGCTCGGTGCTGTGCGGTGGCCGGGCCTCCGGCGGCCTCTCTGCACGGTGGCAGGCGGGCGGCGTTGGCGCAGGGCTCGCGGTCGGGTGGTGCGGGTGCGGGGCCCGCGCATGGCTGCTTTCCGGCCATGTCTTCGTCACCCCGGCCCGTCCCGCGCGCGGGAAGTCGGTCCGTCCGACCTCCCGCGCGGGTGCGGTGCCGTGGAGCTCAGAGGTGCTCAGTGGGGCTCAGTGGGGCTCAGCTGTCCTGGCGCTCGTCCACGAGGGCGTTGTAGGCGGCCACCTGGGCGCGACGGGCGGTGCGGCGCAGCGGGTCGAGGACGGACTGGCGGGCGGCCATCTCCGAGGCGCTGACGGCGGCGCCGTGGCTCCCGGCGGCGATCGTCAGGAGCGCGGACACCTGGCGGGCGGACTCCAGCACGCGCACGGCGCGGGCCGGGTAGCCGGGCGCGAGCAGTTCGGCGTGCCCGCGGCGGCGGTAGGCGTCCAGGGCCTGCAGCGCCTCCGGTCCGGCGCCGGCCACGTCGAGGCGGGTGAGCAGGAGGGTCGCCTCGCGCAGCCCGTCGGCGAGCTCGCGCTCGGCCTCGTGCAGGGACGGCACATCGGCCGGCGGGCCGTCGTTGACCGTCGAGCAGCGCCACAGCACCGTCGCCGAGCGGTCCCCGGCCGGGCCGAAGACCTCGACCTCGGGCACCAGCCCGAGCGGTGCACCGACCGCCAGGACGGCCTCGCCCGCGCCCATGGCCCGCTCGTTGAACGCCGCCGGGCCGGTCAGCCCGATCGGGTGCCCGGCCGAGGGGAGCGCCAGCCGCAGGCCCTGCACGCCGAGCACCCGCAGCCGGCCGAGCGCCCACGTGAGCCCGTGCTGCTCGCCCGGCTCGTCGCCGGGCAGGCCGGTCACCCGGTGGACCTCGTCGTCGCCGAGGACGGCCGCGGCGGCGTTGTCCGGCGGGACGAGCCCGGCGAGCAGGGCGTTGCCCCAGGCGGTCAGCCGCCCCGAACGGGGCTCTTCGTACGGATTGTCGGCAGGAGTCGCGAGCATCCGGCCAGCCTACGGAATCGGCGGTCATCCGCGTGGCGTAGGTTTGCCCATGCGCGTGCGGCGCACCGACCCCGTGCCCACCGGCTGCCGGAGTAGGCTCGCCGCCCGCACCGACGGCCGAAAATCTTGTATTGGGGAAGGCGTAGGCATGAGCGACGTGCTGGAGCTGGTGGACGTATCCGTGGTCCGGGAGGGGCGCGCGCTGGTCGACCAGGTCTCGTGGTCCATCTCCGAGGGTGAGCGCTGGGTCATCCTGGGCCCGAACGGCGCCGGCAAGACGACGCTGCTGCAGATCGCCTCCTCGTACCTGTTCCCGACCGCGGGCAAGGTCTCGGTGCTCGGCGAGAAGCTCGGCGAGATCGACGTCTTCGAGCTGCGCTCCCGGATCGGCCTGGCAGGTGCCGCGATGTTCGACAAGCTCCCCGCCGAGCAGACGGTGCTGCAGACCGTGCTCACCGCCGCCTACGGCATGACGGTCAGCTGGCAGGAGAGCTACGAACAGTCGGACGAGTCCCGCGCGCTCGCGCTGCTGGACCGCCTCGGCATGTCCAGCCTCACCGACCGCAAGTTCGGCACGCTGTCGGAGGGCGAGCGCAAGCGCACCCTCATCGCCCGCGCGCTGATGACCGACCCCGAACTGCTGCTGCTCGACGAGCCGGCCGCCGGCCTGGACCTCGGCGGGCGCGAGGACCTCATCCGCCGCCTCGGCGCGCTGGCCCAGGACGAGTTCGCGCCGGCGATGGCGATGGTGACCCACCACGTCGAGGAGATCGCCCCCGGTTTCACCCACGTCCTGATGATCCGTCAGGGCAAGGTGCTCACCGCCGGTCCGATCGACACCGAGCTGACCGCCCGCAACCTGTCGAAGTGCTTCGGCCTGCCGCTGACCCTGGAGCGCCACGGCGACCGCTGGTCGGCCCAGGGCCTGCCGCTGGGCTGAGCCCCCGTCCGACGACCGTCCGGCCCGCCACGGGAACCGGTCGCACGCGCGACCGGTTTCCGCCCCTGGACCTGCGGGAACTGTCCGCCACGAAGGCCCTTCGTCCCTAGGATGGATCCGTGGACAGCTGGATGTGGTGGCTCCTGGCCGCCGTCGGGCTCGGCATACCGCTGGTGCTCACCGCGATGCCGGAGTTCGCCATGTTCGCGGTCGGCGCGCTGGCCGCGGCCGGTGTGGCCGGACTGGGCGCGGGGGTGGTCTGGCAGACCCTGACCTTCGTGGTGTCCTCGGTCGCCCTGCTGGTGGTCGTCCGCCCGATCGCCTACCGGGAGCTCAGGAGGGGCCCGAACATCAAGATGGGCATCGAGGCGCTCCAGGGCGCCACCGCGGTCGTCGCGGAAACCGTTGACGGGGAGGGCGGACGGATCAAGCTGAACGGCGAGATCTGGTCGGCCCGCGCGCTCCACCCGGACTCGGTCTACCAGCCGGGGCAGCAGGTCGACGTCGTCGAAATCCAGGGCGCGACCGCCCTGGTCGTCTAGGGGAGAGTCCGTGGAACCCGTCCTTATCGTTTTGGTCGTCCTGGTCGTGGTGGCCTTCATCGCGCTGATCAAGACGATCCAGGTCATCCCGCAGGCCAGCGCCGCGATCGTGGAGCGCTTCGGCCGCTACACCCGGACCCTCAACGCAGGCCTGAACATCGTCGTCCCGTTCATCGACCGGGTCCGCAACCGCATCGACCTGCGCGAGCAGGTCGTGCCGTTCCCGCCGCAGCCGGTGATCACCCAGGACAACCTGGTCGTCAACATCGACACGGTGATCTACTACCAGGTCACCGACCCCCGGGCGGCGACGTACGAGGTCGCGAGCTACATCCAGGCGATCGAGCAGCTCACCGTCACCACGCTGCGCAACATCATCGGCTCCATGGACCTGGAGTCCACCCTGACCTCCCGCGAGGTCATCAACGCCGGCCTGCGCGGCGTCCTGGACGAGGCGACCGGCAAGTGGGGCATCCGGGTCAACCGCGTCGAGCTGAAGGCGATCGAGCCGCCGACCTCCATCCAGGACTCGATGGAGAAGCAGATGCGCGCCGACCGTGACAAGCGCGCCGCGATCCTCACCGCCGAGGGCCAGCGCCAGGCGCAGATCCTCAAGGCCGAGGGTGAGAAGCAGGCGGACGTCCTCCGGGCCGAGGGTGAGGCGCAGGCCGCGGTGCTGCGCGCCGACGGTGAGGCGGCCGCCATCCGGACCGTCTTCGAGGCGATCCACGACGGCGACGCCGACCAGAAGCTGCTCGCCTACCAGTACCTGCAGACGCTGCCCGAGCTGGCCAAGGGCGACTCCAACAAGCTCTGGATCATCCCCAGCGAGGTCGGCGACGCGCTCAAGGGCCTCGGCGGCGCCTTCACCGGTCTGACCGGCAACGGCGGCGCGAACGGCGGCGCGATCGCGGCCCCCAGCGTCCCGGCCGCGGCGCCCGCGGCCCCGGCCGCCACCCAGGTGCCGATCGACCCGGCGGCCGGCCCGCGGCCGGTGGACATCGACAAGGGCGCGGCCCGGCCGCGGGTCGACCCGGCGCGCGAGTACCGCAAGATCGACCCGGAGTGAGCCGGCCGCGCTGACGCCGTGCGGCGCAGGCCGAGGCAGTGGCCGTCGTGAAACCGGGACCGAGGCAGTGGCCGCCGCGAGGCCGTGACGCGGGAGGGCCCGCCGTCGCACCGACGAGGTGCGGGGCGGGCCCTCGGCGTGTCCGGCGGGTGTTCCGCATCGTGGTCGGGGCTGGTCGGTTCGGCGGACCGTCCGGCATGATCCCTTCGGACCCGGACGAAAGGAAGAGGTGACCCGTGACGCTCTGGGAGGCGATAGCCGTCCTGGTGGCGGGCGTCGGTGCCGGGATGATCAACGTGATCGTCGGCTCCGGCACCCTGATCACCTTCCCCGTCCTGCTCGCCGTCGGCATCCCGCCGGTCACCGCCAACGTGTCCAACTCCTTCGGCCTGGTGCCCGGTTCGCTCAGCGGCGTGATCGGCTACCGCCGTGAACTGGCCGACCAGGGCCGCCGCCTGCTGCGCCTCGGCACCGCCTCCCTGCTCGGCGGCCTGGTCGGTGCCGTGCTGCTGATCACCCTGCCGAGCGGCGCGTTCGACGCGATCGTCCCGGTGCTCATCCTGCTGGCGCTCGTCCTCGTGGTGATCCAGCCCCGGGTGGCCAAGGCCGTCGCCGCCCGCCGTCGCCCCGGCGGGGACCCGGACGGCAGCCTCGTCCTGATCGGCGGCGTCTTCCTCACCGGCATCTACGGCGGCTACTTCGGTGCCGCGCAGGGCGTCCTGCTGATGGCACTCATGGGCATGCTCCTCCAGGAGGGCATCCAGCGCATCAACGCCGTGAAGAACGCGCTCGCCATGATCGTCAACGGTGTGGCCGCGCTGTTCTTCCTCTTCACCTCGACGGTCGACTGGACGGCCGCCGGGCTCATCGCCATCGGTTCGCTGCTGGGCGGCCTGCTCGGCGCCAAGGTCGGCCGCCGCCTGCCGCCCACGGCGCTGCGCGCGGTCATCGTGGTGGTCGGCCTGGCGGCCGTCACCAAGCTGCTGCTGGGCTGACCCGGCCTCGCGGCACCGGGCCGGGGCCCCGGCGCGGGCGTATGTTCGTCGCAGTGCACGCCGATCCGCCGGCAGCGGATCCGACCAGGCTTGGAGCGCTTCGATGAGCAGCAGAGCACGGCTGACCGAGGACGAGATCGCGGCGGCCCTGACCGACGTGCCGCGGTGGTCCCGGGAGGGCGAGGCCATCGTCCGCACCGCCGACGCCCCGGACTTCCCGGCGGCGATCCGCGTCGTCGACGCCGTCGCCGAACAGGCCGAGGCGCTGGACCACCACCCCGACATCGACATCCGCTGGCGCACCCTGCGCTTCGTCCTCTCCACCCACAGCGCGGGCGGGCTCACCGGCCTGGACTTCACCCTCGCAGCCCGGATCGACGCGGCCCTGAGCGCCGAGTCCGCCGCCTGACGGAGGCCGGAGCGGGGCGCTCCGGTGGGCGTGAGATGCTGACTGCCGCAGTGCAGGCGGCTCGGGAGGGACGGAACGGATGGCGCAGGAGCCCTTCGGAGACGCCCAGCAGCAGGCGTGGTACCCCCAGCAGCAGGACTGGCAGGGCGGTTACCCCGAGCAGCAGCACGGCCGGCAGGCTCAGCACATCCAGCAGGGGCACTGGCAGACGACCACCGGTTACGGGCAGGCCGAGTACGGGCAGACCGAGTACGGGCCGGGCGACTACGGCCAGGGCGCCGGGTACGGCGAGTACGGGCACACCCAGGACGGTCCGTCGGCGTACGGGCAGGGCGCCGGGTACGGCCAGGAGGGGCAGACCGCGTACGGGCAGGGCGGCTACGCCCAGGACCCGTACCAGCCTCACCAGCCCTATCACCAGTACCCCGGCTACGAGCAGCAGCAGTACTCCGAGTACTCCGAGTACGGCGAGTACGCCGCGTCCGACCCGCAGCGGCCCGCCGAGGACAGCCTGTACGTGCCGGCGGGCGCGGAGTACTCGGCCGACGGCTACGTGCACATCGAGTCCCCTGAGCCGGCGCCGGATCCCGCTGGGCAGGGGGAGCCCGGGGCACCGGCCACCGCCGAGCCCGTCGTGTCGTCCCGGTCGGCCTCGCGCCGGGGTGGCGACAGCGAGGGGAAGGGCGGCAAGGGCGCCAAGGACGCCAAGGACTCCAAAGGCGGCGGCTCCTCGCTCGCGGACAGGGCCCGGGCCGCCGCCGACGCGGTGCTGACCGGCGAGCACGTGCCCAGCCGCAAGGCTCTCCTCGTCCGCACGGGCGCCGGCGTCGCCGCGCTGGGCGTCCTGATAGCGGCCGGCCTGATGGTCGGCATCGAGGGCAGCGGCAGCGCCTCCACGTCGGGTGGCGGGGGCGGCGAGCCCGGCTTCGCCGTCGCCCACACCAAGGCGTGGTCCGCGCAGCCGGCCGCGGCCGCGCAGCCCGGGGCGGACGACACGCTGGTCGGGAGCTGGCTGCTCGCCGACGCGGTGGTCCGGGCCGACGCCTCCGGCGTGCGCGCGTACGACCTGGCGGCGGGCAAGCCTGGCTGGTCGGTCGAGCCGCCGGCCGCCGGGGCCGTCCCGTGCGGACTGTCGCCGAGCGTGAACCCGTCCGGCGTGGGCGCCGTGCTGTTCCGGGCCCAGGCGGATCCGAACAGCCCGTGCACGCTGCTCGCGGCGGTGGACACCAAGACCGGCAAGACCGCGTGGACGAAGACCCTCTCGGACGCCAAGGGCGCCTACACCGCGCACGTCGGCGTCACCGAGGACAAGATCGTGGCCGTCGGCGACGACCGGGCGATCGCCTGGGACGCGGCCGACGGCAAGGACGTCTGGCAGTACACCGGGCAGGGCAAGTTCTGCACGCTCTCCGGCGGGGTCACCGGCAAGACCGTGATGGTCGCCTCCACGTGCGCGGACTCGACCCCGGCCGGCCAGGCCGTCGCGCTCAACACGGCCGACGGCAAGGTCAGTTGGTGGCGCGGCCTGAACAACAACCCGAAGACGGTGACGGTGCTCTCCGCCGAGCCCGCCGTCGTCCTCACCACTGGCGAGAAGCCGGCCGACGACCGGGTGTTCGCGTGGGGCGCGAGCGGCGACCCGGCCGCCGAGATCCCGGTCAGCGGCGACGCCGGGCGCCTGGACGTCGCGCACGGCACGTTCTCGCCCACGCCCGGAGTCTTCTTCCAGGACCGGACGATGGTCACCACGCTGGTCCCGGCGAACGGCAACGGCGCCGTCGTCGCGGTCGGCTACGACCTCGACAGCGGGAAGCAGAGCTGGAAGGCCCCGGCCGCCGAGAAGGGCGTGCTGCGGGCGGTCACCCTCGACGGCGGCTCCCTCGTGCTCGCCGCCGACGAGCGCCGCGACCAGCCCGCCCACCTCTCCCGCTTCGCGGTGACCGGCGGCCACGAGTCGACCGGCGGCAACTTCCCGCCCGGCACCGGCTCGCTACTGATCTCGGGCCGGGTGCTGATCGGCGGCGGCAAGGTCGTCGTGGTGCCCGAGCACTCGGCGAACTTCGGCACGGCGGCCGGCTACCAGGCAAAGGGCTAGCCGACCGCCACCCGCGAGCGAAGGGCTAGCCGACCGTCACCCGCAGGCGAAGCTAGGCCGCGGGTACGACCGGCAGCCAGTCGGCGAGCTCCCTGGCCTCCGAGTCGCGCAGGCCGAGCGCCAGCATCAAGGTCGCCTGCGGGGTCGGCACGAACGGGCGGCGCAGCAGTTTCATCCCCGCCTGCTCCGGTGTCCGGTCGGCCTTGCGCTGGTTGTCCTCGGCGCACGCGGCCACTGTGTTCAGCCAGCTGTCCTCACCACCGCGCGACCGCGGCTGCAGGTGGTCCACCGTGGTGGCCCGCCGCCCGCAGTACGCGCACAGGTGCTGGTCACGGGCCAGGACGCCCCGCCGCGACCACGGCGCCTGTTGTCGGAACGGCACCCGTACGTAGCGTTGGAGTCTGATCACCCGCGGCACCGGTACGGTGACGCCGGTCCCCCGGACCGTGCGCAGCGGATGCGCCTGCTCCACCACCGCCTTGTCCTGGAGCACCAGGACCACGGCGCGCTGGAGCGACACCGTCGTCAGGGGCTCGTAGCTCGCGTTCAGAACCAGCGTGTTGCGCACCTCGGCACACCCTTCCCACGGGCGTGCCACGGCGGCACGACCGTCTCCACACACGTCACTGCCGCCGCACGGCGGTGGGACCACTCTGAATGGGCCCGCGGCCGACGAACAACGGAATTTCCGGTATCGAAGGGCACCCGGAGCCGCGCGGGGGTCGAGCGACCGGCTCCCGGCCGGCGCGTCGGGGGAGCGGCGGACGGCGTCCCGGAGGAGCGGGGACGGAGCCTCGGGAAAACTCGCCGGCCGGGACCGCGTAGGCTCTATCAGGCTGGAGTCGTACCGACCCGGGGCCCGACCGAACCGGGCCAGCACCGGGCCGGACGCCCGATCGAAGGAGAAGCGTGACCGTGACGGACATCGTCGACGAGCTGCAGTGGCGTGGGCTGATCGCCCTGTCCACCGACGAGGACGCACTGCGCAAGGCGTTCGCGGACGGCCCGGTCACGTTCTATTGCGGCTTCGACCCGACGGCCCCCAGCCTGCACCTCGGCAACCTCGTGCAGATCCTCACCATGCGCCGCATCCAGCAGGCGGGGAACCTCCCGCTCGGCCTGGTCGGCGGCGCCACGGGCCTGATCGGCGACCCGAAGCCCACCGCCGAGCGCGTCCTCAACGACCCCGAGACGGTGGCCGCCTGGGTCGACCGTCTGCGCGGCCAGATCTCGCGCTTCCTCGACTTCGACGGCCCGTACGCGGCGCGCATGGTCAACAACCTGGACTGGACGTCCGGGATGTCCGCCATCAGCCTGCTGCGCGACGTCGGCAAGTACTTCCGCGTCAACAACATGATCGCCAAGGAGGCCGTCGCCCGGCGGCTCAACTCCGACGCGGGCATCAGCTACACCGAGTTCAGCTACCAGATCCTCCAGGGCATGGACTACCTGGAGCTGAACCGCCGTTACGGCTGCACCCTGCAGACCGGCGGCAGCGACCAGTGGGGCAACCTCACCGCCGGCACGGACCTGATCCGCAAGGCCGAGAGCAAGTCCGTGCACGCGCTGGCCACGCCGCTGATCGTCAAGGCCGACGGCACCAAGTTCGGCAAGACCGAGTCCGGCACGGTCTGGCTCGACCCCGAGCTGACCACCCCGTACGCCTTCTACCAGTTCTGGCTGAACGCGGACGACCGGGACGTCTCCAACTTCCTGCGGATCTTCAGCTTCCGCTCGAAGGCGGAGATCGAGGAGCTGGAGCGCGAGACCACCGAGCGCCCGGCCGCCCGCCTGGCCCAGCGCGCCCTGGCCGAGGAGCTCACCACCCTCGTCCACGGCGCCGACCAGTACGAGCGCGCGGTCGCCGCGTCCAAGGCACTGTTCGGCCAGGGCGACCTCGCCGACCTGGAGGCCCCGACCCTGGCGGCGGCGCTGGCCGAGGTCCCCAAGGCCGAGGTCGCCGAACTCCAGCCGGTGGTCGACCTGTTGGTCGCCGTCGGCCTGGCGCCGAGCCGCTCGGCCGCCCGTCGGACGATCAAGGAGGGCGGCGCCTACCTCAACAACGTCAAGGTGACGGACGAGGAGGCGGTGCCGACCGAGGCCGACCTGCTGCACGGCCGCTGGCTCGTGCTGCGCCGGGGCAAGCGCAACCTGGCGGCGGCCGAGCTGACCGCGCCGGCGACGGCGTGACCGTGTGACTGCGTGACGCAGGCCGTGCGTCGCAGGCCGTGTGACGCGAGTGGCGTGACCGAAACCCGACGCCGCTGAGCAGCGGCTTCGACGACCGAGGGCGGGATCCAGCCGGATCCCGCCCTCGGCGTTTGACGATGTCGTCCAGGTGGCCTAGTGTTGAACGAGTCGCTGAAGCGGCCACACCACTTGGTAACCCCCACTCTCACCTCGAAGCCCATTAGCTTGGGTCGTTCGGCGTCTGCGCCGACAGGGTGAGCGTGAATTTCGGGTAACACCCGGAATGCGCTAATGTGGAGGTCGTTGCGGAAAGCGATCCCGGCCAGTTCGGGAAATCGGATGAATGAAACTCCGGAAAACGGAGCGGAAAACATCTGATAAGCTGGAAACACGAAAGAACGAAGCGCCCGGAGGGCCCGCTGGAAGGCGGCTC
>NZ_JBHWGD010000040.1:83823-85484 GCF_042733235.1 Kitasatospora sp. NPDC059722 | reverse complement strand
GGGCGGGGGGGGGGGGTACGGGCGGCGCTCCGGGGGGCGGGGGGGGCCGGGCCGGCGGCGACCTGGGCGCGGCGCCGCTCGGCCCGGCGGCGGGCGGCGGCCGGATCGGCGGGGCCCGCGGGGGCGGCGGCGGGGGCGGCGGCGCGCTGCTCGGCCCGCTCGCGGCGGGCGTCGAGCCAGGCTGCCGCCCAGTCGGCGGGCTCGGCGGCGGGGACGGCCTGCGGGGTGCCGCTCCACAGCAGGAGGAGTCCGAGCGCGTGCTTGCACGGGAACTTCCGGCTCGGGCAACTGCACTGGTAAGCGGGCGTGGCGAGCTCGACCACGGTGCGGTACGGCGTGCTGCCGCTGCCCCCGCACTCGCCCCAGACCGCGGCGCCGTCGGTGCCCTGGGCCGACCAGGGCGCGGGCGTGGAGAGCTTGCCGGCCGCCTTCTGCGACGCGGCGTCAGGCGCCAGGGACAGGACGTGTTCGGTGCTCCAGCGTTCCTCCATGGCACCGACCGTAGGCGGGGGCGCTGACACTTCCTCACCGCCCGCCGCGGATTGTCAGTGCCCGGGTGCAGGGTGGCTCCCGCAGGCCGGAGTTGCCCTCCCGTCACCCGCCGCCCCGCCGTCACCGTGCCCGGCGGCCGACCCGAAGGAGCCCCCATGACCGACGTTCTGCGGCAGCACGCCGAGGACGCCTTCGCCGGTGAACTGGCCGCCCTGGCCGCGCAGGACGACCGTCCGCGCCCCGAGCGCTGGAAGCTCTCGCCCTGGGCCGTGGCGACGTACCTGCTCGGCGGCGAACTGCCCGACGGCACCCGGATCACGCCCAAGTACGTCGGCCCGCGCCGCATCGTGGAGGTCGCCGTCACGACGCTGGCGACGGACCGCGCGCTGCTCCTGCTCGGCGTGCCGGGCACCGCCAAGACCTGGGTGTCCGAGCACCTGGCCGCCGCGATCGGCGGCGACTCCACCCTGCTCGTGCAGGGCACCGCCGGCACCCCCGAGGAGGCCGTCCGCTACGGCTGGAACTACGCCCAGCTGCTCACCAACGGGCCCAGCCGGGAGGCCCTGGTGCCCTCGCCCGTCATGCGGGCGATGGCGGACGGCAAGCTCGCCCGCATCGAGGAGCTGACCAGGATCCCGGCCGACGTGCAGGACGCCCTGATCACCGTCCTGTCCGAGAAGACGCTCCCGGTGCCGGAACTGGGCTCCGAGACGCAGGCCGTGCGCGGCTTCAACGTGATCGCCACCGCGAACGACCGGGACCGCGGCGTCAACGAGCTGTCCAGCGCGCTGCGGCGCCGCTTCAACACCGTCGTGCTGCCGCTGCCTGCCTCGCTGGAGGAGGAGGTCGACATCGTCACCCGCCGGGTGGGCCAGCTCGGCCGCTCCCTGGACCTGCCCGAACTGCCCGGCGGCGCCGAGGAGATCAGGCGGGTCGTGACGGTCTTCCGCGAGCTGCGCGCGGGGATCACGGTCGACGGCCGGACGAAGGTCAAGACGCCGGGCGGCACGCTGTCCACGGCCGAGGCGATCTCGGTGGTCACCAACGGCCTCGCCCTGGCGGCCCACTTCGGCGACGGCGTCCTGCGCGCCGCGGACGTGACGGCGGGCATCGTCGGCGCCGTCGTGCGCCCCCCCCGAGCGGGCCGGGGGGGGTGGGGGCGGTTAGGG
>NZ_JBHWGD010000040.1:77525-83813 GCF_042733235.1 Kitasatospora sp. NPDC059722 | reverse complement strand
GGTGCACACCACCCGCCCCCCCGGGGCGCCCCAGTGCGGCGCGGGCGCCGGGGGCCCCGGGCTCGCGCCGGCGGGCTCGGGCGGCGCCGTCGTCCGCGACCGGGTCGCGGACGGGGCGGTGTGGCGCGAGTACGTCGAAGGGGTGGTGCGCGAGCGCGACGGCTGGAAGGACTTCTACCGCGCCGCCCGCGAGGTGGCCGCATGACCTCCCCGGGCCCGACCGCACCGGGCGCGAGCACCCCGGACGTGACCCTGCTCGGGGTCCGCCACCACGGCCCCGGCTCGGCCCGGGCGGTGGGCGCCGCCCTCGCACGGCTCGCGCCGGACGCGGTGCTGATCGAGGGTCCGCCCGAGGCCGACGGCATCGTCGGGCTGGCCGCCGAGAAGGACATGGTGCCGCCGGTCGCGCTGCTCGCCCACGCGGTGGACGACCCGGCACGGGCCGCGTTCTGGCCGTACGCCGAGTTCTCCCCGGAGTGGGTGGCGATCCGGTACGCGGTGGAGCGGGAGCTGCCGGTCCGCTTCATCGACCTGCCCGCCGCGTACGGCTTCGCCGACGAGGCCGCCGCCGACGGTGCCGGAGCCGCCGACGAGCCCGCGGCCGCCGACGAGCCCGCCGCCGACCCGATCGCCCTGCTCGCCGAGGCCGCCGGCCACGACGACCCGGAGCGCTGGTGGGAGGACGTCGTCGAGCACCGCGCGCCGGGCGCCGACGCCCTGGCGCCGTTCACGGCCGTCGCCGAGGCGATGGCCGCACTGCGCGCCGAGGGCCTCGCCGAGTCCCGCCGGGACCTCGTGCGCGAGGCGTACATGCGCCGGCAGATCCGGGCCGCCCGGCGGGCCGGGCACCGGCGGATCGCCGTCGTCTGCGGGGCCTTCCACGTGCCCGCCCTCGCCGAGCTGCCGACCGTCGCCCACGACCGGGCGCTGCTCGCGCAGCTGCCGAAGAAGACCAGGACGGACATCACCTGGGTGCCCTGGACGCACCGCAGGCTCGCCCAGTCCGCCGGGTACGGCGCGGGCATCGAGTCGCCCGGCTGGTACCACCACCTGTACGCGGCCGGGGCCGATCCGGTGCCGCGCTGGCTCGCCCGCGCCGCCGAGCTGCTCCGCGCCGAGGACCACCCGGTCTCGTCCGCGCACGTCATCGAGGCGGTCCGGCTCGCCGAGACCCTCGCCGCCCTGCGCGGCCGCCCGCTGGCCGGGCTCACCGAGACGCTGGACGCCGTCCGCGCGGTCATGTGCGACGGCTCGGACGTCGCGCTGGAGCTCGTCCGCGACCGCCTGGTGATCGGCGACGCCCTCGGCGAGGTCCCGGACGCCGCACCGGCGGTGCCGCTCCAGCGCGACCTCGCCCGGCTGCAGCGCACGCTGCGCCTCAAGCCCGCGGCCGCGCCCCGGGACCTCGACCTCGACCTGCGCAAGGACACCGACGCCGCCCGCTCCCGCCTGCTGCACCGGCTGCGGCTGCTGGGCGTCGAGTGGGGCGTGCCCGCGCGCTCCGCCGTCGCCTCGACCGGCACCTTCCGGGAGAGCTGGCGGCTGTGCTGGCAGCCCGAGTTCGCGGTCCGGATCGCGGAGGCCGCCCAGTGGGGCACCACGGTCGAGGACGCGGCCACCGCGAAGGCCGTCGCCACCGCCCGCGCGGCCGGCGAACTCGGGCAGCTCACCGGCCTGGTGGAGACCTGCCTGCTGGCCGGCCTGTCCACCGCCCTGCCCGCCGTCATGCGGGTGCTCGCCGACTGCGCCGCCCTCGACACCGACGTGGCCCACCTGGCCGGCGCCCTGCCCGCCCTCGTCCGCGCGCTGCGCTACGGCGACGTGCGCGGCACCGACCACGGCGCGCTCAAGGAGGCCGCCACCGGCCTGGCCGACCGCGTCTGCGTCGGCCTGCCGCTCGCGTGCGTCGGCCTGGACGCCGCGAGCGCGGCGGACCTGCGCGCCCGGCTCGACGAGGTGCACGGCGCCGTCGGCCTGCTCGCCGCGGACGGCCTCGCCGACCGCTGGGCCGCCGCCCTGCACGCGCTGGCCCGCCGCGAGCCCGCCGGCGGCCCGGCCACCGGGGTCCCCGGCCTGCTGCGCGGGCGCGCCGTCCGGCTGCTGCTGGACGACGGCCGGCTCGACACCGAGGAGGCCGGCCGCCGCCTGCGCCTGGTGCTGTCCGCCGCCGGCGCACCGGCGGACGCGGCCGGCTGGGTCGAGGGCTTCCTCTCCGGCGGCGGCGCCCTGCTGCTGCACGACCCCCGGCTGCTCGCGCTGCTCGACGAGTGGCTGACCGGCGTCTCCGACACGACCTTCACCGACGTCCTGCCGCTGCTGCGCCGCACCTTCAGCGGCCTGGAGGCGGGCGTGCGCAGCACCGTCGGTGCCCGGGTCGCGGCCGGCCCGCTCGACGCCGAGCCGTCCGGCGAGCCTGCAGCCGGCGAGCTGGACCGGGCCAGGGCCGACGCCGCCGTGCCGGTGGTGGCCCTGCTGCTGGGCGTGCGGCCGTTCATTCCCCGGCAGGCCGCCGGCCGCGACAGCTGAGCCGTTCCCCTCGAAAGCCCCCGCAGAAGCCCCCCGAAAGCCCCCCTCGAAAGCCCTCGCGAAGGAGGAGTACATGACGACCACGACCGACGAACGCCTCCGCCGGTGGCGCCTGGTGCTCGGCGGCGAGGCCGACGGCACCGGCTGCGCGCTGCGCGGCCGCGACGCCGCGATGGACGGCGCGCTCGCCGCGCTCTACCGGGCCGCCCCCGACGAGACCGCCCGGCCCGGCCGGGGCGGCCGCCGCGGCGCCGGGCTCGGCGGCTCGGCCCCGCAGGTGGCCCGCTGGCTCGGCGACATCCGCAGCTACTTCCCGTCCACCGTCGTGCAGCTGATGCAGCAGGACGCGATCACCCGGCTCGGCCTGGACCGGCTCCTGCTGGAGCCCGAGATGCTCGCCGCCGTCGAGCCGGACGTCCACCTCGTCGGCACCCTGCTCTCGCTCAAGCACGCCCTGCCGGAGACCACCAGGGAGACGGCCCGCGCCGTCGTCGGCCGGGTGGTGGCCGACCTGGAGCGCCGACTGGCCGACCGGACCAGGTCCGCCCTGGGCGGCGCCCTCGACCGCAGCGCCCGGGTGCACCGGCCGCGCCACCGCGACATCGACTGGGACCGCACCATCCGGGCCAACCTGAAGAACCACCTGCCCGAGCACGGCACCGTCGTCCCCGAGCGGCTGGTCGGCCACGCCCGCGCCCGGCGCGCCGTCCGCAAGGACGTCATCCTCTGCGTGGACCAGTCCGGTTCGATGGCGGCCTCGGTCGTCCACTCGGCCGTCTTCGGCGCGGTCCTCGCCTCGATGCGCACACTCGACACCCGGCTGGTCGTCTTCGACACCTCGGTGGTCGACCTGACCGAGCAGCTCACCGACCCGATCGACGTCCTGTTCGCCACGCAGCTCGGCGGCGGCACCGACATCAACCGCGCCCTCGCCTACTGCCAGTCGAAGATCACCCGTCCGGCGGAGACGATCGTCGTCCTGATCAGCGACCTCTACGAGGGCGGGGTCCGGGACGAGATGCTCCGGCGGGTCGCCGCGATGAAGGCGGCCGGCGTCCGGTTCGTCGCCCTGCTCGCGCTCTCCGACGAGGGCGCCCCCTCCTACGACCACGCCCACGCCGCCGCCCTGGCCGCCCTCGGCGCTCCCGCCTTCGCCTGCACCCCCGACGCCTTCCCGGACGTCATGGCGGCGGCGATCGAGAAGCGGCCGATCCCCCGGCACCTGATCGAGGGGGCCGGGCAGGGGTTCTGACCAGGCGGCCCGTCGGATTCACCCGGACGTGCGAATCCGCCCGACGGGTGGACCGGGCGTTTGTCACGCCGCTTTAGGCTGTCTGTGACGGTTCTCACCAAAGACGGGCCGGTCCCGGGCGAAAGAGTCCCGTCCCACGGGGATAACCTGCCAGACGGACGTGACGCGCGTGTTGATTGACGTGTGCGCCCGTGGCTGTGTGGGCCGCAAGGCCGTACCTCTGCGTACCCGCACCGCCCCGACGACCCGCAGCGAAGATCCTGCCGTGGCACGCTCGTAGAGACACAATCCGCGACCACGAACAAGGACAAACACGTGGACCTGTTCGAGTACCAGGCGAGGGACCTCTTCGCCAAGCACGGCGTGCCCGTGCTTGACGGCGACGTCATCGAGACCCCCGAAGCGGCTCGCGCCATCGCCGAGCGCTTCGGCGGCCGCGCCGTCGTCAAGGCTCAGGTGAAGGTGGGAGGCCGTGGCAAGGCCGGTGGCGTGAAGCTCGCCGCCGACCCGGCCGACGCCGTCGCCAAGGCCGAGCAGATCCTCGGCATGGACATCAAGGGCCACACCGTTCACAAGGTGATGCTCGCCCAGACCGCCGACATCAAGGACGAGTACTACGTCTCGTTCCTGCTGGACCGCACCAACCGCACCTTCCTGGCCATGGCCAGCGTCGAGGGCGGCGTGGAGATCGAGGTCGTCGCCGAGGAGAACCCCGACGCGCTCGCCAAGATCCCGGTCGACGCCAACGAGGGCTGCACCCCGGAGAAGGCCGCCGAGATCGTCGCCGCGGCGAAGTTCCCGGCCGAGGTCGCCGACCAGGTCGCCGAGGTCCTGCAGAAGCTGTGGAAGGTCTTCATCGCCGAGGACGCCCTCCTCGTCGAGGTCAACCCGCTGATCAAGTCCGGTGACGGCAAGATCATCGCGCTCGACGGCAAGGTCTCCCTGGACGAGAACGCCGAGTTCCGCCAGCCCGAGCACGAGGCCCTGGAGGACAAGGCCGCGGCCAACCCGCTGGAGGCCGCCGCCAAGGCCAAGGGCCTGAACTACGTCAAGCTCGACGGCCAGGTCGGCATCATCGGCAACGGCGCGGGCCTCGTCATGAGCACCCTCGACGTGGTCGCCTACGCCGGTGAGAAGCACGGCGGCGTCAAGCCCGCCAACTTCCTCGACATCGGTGGCGGCGCGTCCGCCGAGGTCATGGCGAACGGCCTGGAGATCATCCTGGGCGACCCCGACGTCAAGTCGGTCTTCGTCAACGTCTTCGGCGGCATCACCGCCTGTGACGCGGTCGCCAACGGCATCGTGCAGGCGCTGGAGCTCCTCGCGAG
Source organism: Kitasatospora sp. NPDC059722 (assembly GCF_042733235.1). Classification (NCBI taxonomy): domain Bacteria; kingdom Bacillati; phylum Actinomycetota; class Actinomycetes; order Kitasatosporales; family Streptomycetaceae; genus Kitasatospora; species Kitasatospora sp. NPDC059722. Next base: position 78,707 of record NZ_JBHWGD010000040.1, on the reverse strand, counting down.
CAAGGGCGAGAACGTCTCCAAGCCGCTGGTCGTCCGCCTGGACGGCAACAACGCGGAGCTGGGTCGCAAGATCCTCGACGACGCCAACCACCCGCTGGTCCAGCGCGTGGACACCATGGACGGCGCCGCTGACCGCGCCGCCGAGCTGGCCAACAAGTAAGGAAGGGGACTTTCACACCATGGCTATCTTCCTTACCAAGGACAGCAAGGTCATCGTCCAGGGCATGACCGGCGCCGAGGGCATGAAGCACACCCGCCGCATGCTCGCCTCCGGCACCCAGATCGTCGGCGGTGTCAACCCGCGCAAGGCCGGCACCACGGTCGACGTCGACGGCACCGAGATCCCGGTCTTCGGCTCCGTCGCCGAGGCGATGAAGGAGACCGGCGCCGACGTCTCCGTCCTGTTCGTCCCGCCGGCGTTCACCAAGGCCGCCGTCGTCGAGGCCATCGACGCCGAGATCGGCCTGGCCGTCGTCATCACCGAGGGCGTCCCGGTGCACGACACCGCCGCCTTCTGGGCCCACGCCGGCTCCAAGGGCAACAAGACCCGGATCATCGGCCCGAACTGCCCCGGCCTGATCAGCCCCGGACAGTCGAACGCCGGCATCATCCCGGCCGACATCACCACCTCCGGCAAGATCGGTCTGGTCTCGAAGTCGGGCACCCTGACCTACCAGCTCATGTACGAGCTGCGCGACATCGGCTTCTCCTCGGCCGTGGGCATCGGCGGTGACCCGGTCATCGGCACCACCCACATCGACGCCCTCAAGGCGTTCCAGGAAGACCCGGAGACCGAGCTCATCGTCATGATCGGTGAGATCGGCGGCGACGCCGAGGAGCGTGCCGCGGCCTACATCGCCGAGCACGTCACCAAGCCGGTCGTCGGCTACGTCGCGGGCTTCACCGCCCCCGAGGGCAAGACCATGGGCCACGCCGGCGCCATCGTCTCCGGCTCCTCGGGCACCGCCCAGGCCAAGAAGGAGGCCCTTGAGGCCGCCGGTGTCAAGGTCGGCAAGACGCCGTCCGAGACCGCCCGCCTGGCGCGCGAGATCATCGCCGGCTGACCCCAGCCCGGCCGAGGGGGGGGGGGGGGCGCATGCCAGCTGCGGGGCGGGCCCGGCCCGGGGGGTGCGCCCCCGACCCCGCGGGGCAGTGGCGCGGGGCGCTCCGCGCGCGCGCCGG
>NZ_JBHWGD010000040.1:6786-77515 GCF_042733235.1 Kitasatospora sp. NPDC059722 | reverse complement strand
AAGGTCGGAAACCCGCCGCCCGAGACCGCCCGCCGGGCGCGCGAGAACACCGCCGGCTCACCCCCCCCCGGCCGCCGAGGCCCCCCGCCCGGTCCGCCGGGCGGGGGCACTCGCCTTCTCGCGGAGCCCGTCAGCGCGCCGGGGTGCAGGGCAGCGGAGCCCAGCGGGCGCACTTCGGCGGTCCCTGCGGCGGCGGGGCCTCCGCCCCCTTGGCCGCTGCCGGCAGCTCCCACAGCGCGATCGCGCGCGGCGGCGGGTCCACCACCACCGCCTCCAGCCCGGGCGTCGGGCTGCACCACAGGCTGCTGATCCCGCCGGCCGGCCCGCCCGGCGCCACCGGCACCCCGGGCTCGGCCGCGTCCGGCGCCTGGACGCACACCGACGGCGCCGGCGGTTCCGGCTCCCGGAACAGCACCGCCGGACGGCCGCCGACCAGCGTCATCATCGCCGCGCCGCCCACCGACGCCGTCAGCGCCGCCGCCGCACCCGTCAGGACCAGGCTCCGCAACCCGTGCCGGGCCCGGAGCACCGGCACCGCGGGCCGGTGCGGCTCCGGGCACCCGCGCACGGCCGCCCGGTGCAGCAGCCCGCTCAGCCGGTCCGCGAACCCGGGATCGGCCGGATCCGGCCCGGCCAGGTCCGGCACCCATTGCGCCAGCGCCGCCCGGGCCGCCCACACCCGCCCCTCCGCCGCGGCCAGCGTCGACTCCACCTCCACCGCGACGGCCGCCGCCGGCAGCCCCAGCCCGTCGTGCAGCACCAGCGCGCGCCGCTGCGGCCGGGACAGCCGCTTCAGCGCCTTCAGCAGGGCCCGGTCCCGGTCCGTCAGACGGTCGTGGTCCGGCAGCACCGCCTGCGACTCGTCGGCCGGGCGCACCTTGATCCGCCGGTGCGGCAGCCGCCACGCGTGCGCCCGGCGCGGCCCGCCCCGGTGCCACGGCGACAGCGCCAGCTCGGACGCCCGCACCCGCACCCACGCCTCCGGATTCCCGGAGCCGGCCACCGCGTCCCACGCGCGCCGCGCTTCCCCGAACGCCCGCCGCACGCAGTGCGCCGCCCGGTGCCGGCACGCCGTCAGCAGGAAGACCTGCTGGACGAGCCGCGTGTGGGAGGTCTCGTACATCTCCTCGAACGTTCCCGGGCCGGCGTCGTCGCGCGCGCCCGTCCGCGGCCCGGGGTCGGCCGGCCGCGCGCCGGGCCGCTGCTCCGCGCCGGTTTCGCGGCGCTTCGCGGGGATCCGCCGGTGTTCGACGGGGGCGGGGGCGGGGCGGGCGGTGCCGGCGGCCAGGCCGCCGCCGGTGCCTTCGGTCGGGCGGCCGGGCACCTTGCCGGGCTCGCGGCGCGGCTGCTCGTCGGCGCGGGCGGCGGATCGGGGGCGCTCGCCCGGCGGGGCGGCCCTCTTGGCGGGTGCCGCCGTCTTGGCCGGGGCAGCAGCCCTGGCCGGGGCCGCCGTCTTGGCCTGGGCCTCGGCGGGGGGCTTCCGCCGGACGGCTGACGGCGCCTCGGCCGGGTCCGCGCCGAGGCGCTTCGCCAGGGCCACCGCCTCGGCCTCGGTGGCGGCACCCAGCTTCTCCATGGCGCGGCGCAGGGCGGCGCGGGTGCCGCGGGGCAGGGGGTGCCCGGCGACGAGCTGGGCGAGGGCCTCTGCCTCACGGGGGGTCAGTTTCCGCGTGCGGGGTGGCGTGGTCATCAGACGCTCCGGGTCGGGCCGCCGGCGGCTTGGGGGCAGGGTCTGAAAATGCGCATAAGCCAATAATCTGGGACACGACGGCGGTTTGCCGCTTCACGGAGCATGGCGAGTCGCCTTGGCACCATGAGGCGCATGACGCAGCTGATGGGCCGTCCGATCCTGGAGGTGCCGGGCGAACTGGGTGCTCGCCCCGCCCTGGCCGACCTCCTGGCGGGGGCGCGGACGGCGCTCGTCGGCCTCGCGGTGGTCGGGGTGCCGGTGCTCGGGCTGTGGGTGGTGACGCCGTACGCGGACGACGACGCGGCCGGTGCGTCGCGGCTCGCGGGGGCGCTGTGGCTGCTGGGGCACGGCGCGCCGCTGCTGCGCGGGGGCGCGGGGGCGCCGCTGACGGTCACTCCGCTGCTCATCGGCCTGCTGGCGGTGGTCCAGCTGTTCCGGGCGGGCGCCCGGGTGTCGGCGCGGCGGGGGCTGAGGTCGTGGTGGGGCGGCCCGGTGGCGGTGTGGGCGGGCTACTGCGGGGTGGCGGTCGTGGTCGTGGTGCACTGCGCGGGAGCGGGCCTGTTCCGCACCCGGGTGCTGCCGGACGTCCTGGTGGTCGGGCTGCTGGCCGCGCTCGCGGTCACCGCGGGGGCCCGGTCGACGCGCGAGGTCCGCGAGCCCGACGAGCCCTATGGGGCGTACGAGCCCTACGAGCCCTACGCGTCGTACGGGCCGGATGAGCTGGACGAGCCGGACGAGCCGGACGACTCCGACGTGCTCGGGGCCGTGTTCGCGAGCCGCCTCCTCGGCCGCCTTCCCGAGCACGCCCGTCCGGCGGACTGCGCGGAAGCCGTCCGCCGTGCGGCGCTCGCGGCGGGGGCCGGGCTGGTGGCGGCGGGCGGAGTGCTGGTAGCCGTCGCGGCGGTGTCGGACGCGGTGACCGGCGGCGGCCGGGGGATGGCGGTGCTGGGCCGGGGCCCGACGGCCGTCGCGGGGCTGGTGCTGCTGGCGGTGGTGCTGCTGCCGAACGCGGTCCTGTGGGGAGCGGCGTACGCGCTGGGGCCGGGGTTCGCCGTGGGGGAGGGGACGGTGGTGGCGCCGGGTGGCACGGCGCTCGGGCCGGTGCCGGACTTCCCGCTGTTCGCGCTGCTCCCGGAGTCCGGCCCGGGCGGCTGGCGGCTCGCGGCGATCGCGCTCCCCGTCCTGGCCGGGGCGGTCCCGGCGGTGCTGCTCGGCCGGGCCGCGGCCCGGCGCGCGTGGCAGCCGGCCGCGACGGCCGTGGCGGCCGTGCTGGCGGCGCTGCTGACGGGTGCCGGGGCGGCCGCGCTGGGCTGGCTGTCCGGCGGCGCGCTGGCGGGCGGCCGGATGGCCCGGCTGGGGCCGGTGCCGTGGTGGGCGGGCCTTGCGGCGGCGGGCTGGTTCGTCGTCGTGGTGGTGCCCGGGGCGCTGCTGGCGCGCCACCGGGCGCTGGGCCCGGCCGCTCCGGGAGCCGGCGTCCTCGCGGGCCTGGCCGGCCGCGCCCGCCGGAGCGGCTGGCAGTTGCGTGCCCGCGCGCACGGCGCGGTGCTGCGGCTGAGCGGAAGCGCCCCCGAGGCGTCGGAGGATCGACCGTAGGGCGTGTCCTTTCGGCTCAGGCCGGGCGCCGCGACGCCAGGGAGCGCACGTCGCCGCGTCGTCGTCGGCGGCCGATGTCCCTCAGCCTCCGCCCTGCGATTGGACACGCCCTGACGCCGCGGCCCTCCGAGCGGAAAGGGCCGGTCCTAGTTCCGGCCGTTCCCGACCAGGTCGACGTACCACTGCGGCGCGAGCCGGCTGCAGTTGTCGGCGCCGACCGTCGTCAGCGAGTCGCGGACGCAGGTCACGTAGTCGTCGTAGTAGAGCCCGAGGCCGATCACCGAGGACGCCACCACGACGGTCATCGCGCCGGTGAGCACCCCGGCGAGCGCGGCCGGCGTGAGCGGGTTCGGCCCGGCGGGCGCGACGCCCACGGCGGTGGCCGGCCGGGGGGCGCGCATCGCGCCGACGCCCCACACGATGCCGAGCGCGCCGACGAACAGTGCCACCCAGGTGACCCCGGCGAGCACGCAGATCAGCGCGAACAGCCCGGCGAGCGCCGCGTTGCGGGCCTTGCGCTGGGCCGGATCGGTGGGGTCGAGCCGTGGCGGCTGCGGGGCCGGCGGGCGGGGCTGCCGGCCGTCGCCGCCGGACCGGCCGGGGCCCTCGCCGTCGGGGCCGTCGCCGCCGTCGGCGGACCGGGGGGCACGCGGCTGCCACGGCTGGTCCGGGGCATCCGCCGGCGGCGGCGCGAAGGGGTTGCGCTCGCCGGGGTTGTCACCGCTGCTCATGGTTTCCGCCATTCCTTCTCGGTCGGTGGGGCGGGTGCCCGTGCCCCTATGATCCCGCAGCGGTCCGACGGGCCCCCGGCGGCCTGCCGGGCCGGGCGCGGGGAGATCCCCGTCTCAACTACGCGCGTAGCCCCGGCCGGAGGGTTCGGGGGCCGTCCGACCAGCCGTTATCGTGGTGACGGTCAGCAGCTCACAGAGGTTCCCCGGGGCCCGCGTCGCGGCGGGTTCTCCTGGTGTTCCCCCTCGCTCGACCTGCCGTTCGTAGTGGCCCCACCGCCGGTGGACGTACCAGCGGGCGGCGCCCGACCTACGGAGAATCGCGCAGTGGCCGCCGCCCCCGCCCAGCTCTTCCCGCCCCGTACGCCCGGACCGGCCCGCCTGGTGGTGCTGGTCTCCGGCTCGGGCACCAACCTGCAGGCGCTGCTCGACGCCGCCGCCGACCCGGCCTACGGGGCCGAGATCCTCGCGGTGGGCGCGGACCGCGACGGCATCGCGGGTCTGGAGCGCGCCGAGCGGGCGGGCCTGCCGACCTTCGTCCACCGGGTCAAGGACCACGCGGACCGCGCCGACTGGGACCGTGCGCTGACCGCCTCCGTCGCCGCCCACGAGCCGGACCTGGTCGTCACGGCCGGCTTCATGAAGATCCTCGGCCCCGAGTTCATCGCGGCCTTCGCGGGGCGGATCGTCAACACCCACCCCGCTCTGCTGCCGTCTTTCCCCGGCGCTCACGGCGTCACCGACGCGCTCGCGTACGGGGTGAGGGTCACCGGCTGCACCGTCCACCTGGTCGACGCCGGGGTGGACACCGGGCCGATCATCGCGCAGGGCGTCGTCGAGGTCGCCGACGCCGATCACGCCGATGGCGGCGAAGCGCTGCACGAGCGCATCAAGACTGTCGAGCGCAAGCTGCTCGTCGACGTCGTGGGCCGGCTGGCCCGCGAAGGTCACCGCATCGAGGACCGAAAGGTATGGATCCCGGCATGAGTGCCAGCTCCACCACGCCCCCCGTTTCGGAGAACATCCGTCCGATCCGTCGTGCGCTGATCAGCGTGTACGACAAGACCGGTCTGGAGGAGCTGGCCCAGGGCCTGCACGCCGCCGGGGTCGCGATCGTCTCCACCGGCTCGACCGCCGGCCGCATCGCCGCCGCCGGCGTCCCGGTGACCGAGGTCTCCGAGCTGACCGGCTTCCCGGAGTGCCTGGACGGGCGCGTGAAGACGCTGCACCCCCGCGTGCACGCCGGCGTGCTCGCCGACCTGCGCCTGGAGTCGCACCGCGCTCAGCTGGCCGAGCTCGGCGTCGAGCCGTTCGACCTGGTCGTCGTGAACCTCTACCCGTTCAAGGCCACCGTCGCCTCCGGCGCCACCCCGGACGAGTGCGTCGAGCAGATCGACATCGGCGGCCCGAGCATGGTCCGCGCCGCCGCCAAGAACCACCCGTCGGTCGCCGTCGTGGTCGACCCGGCCCGCTACGGCGACGTCCTGACGGCCGCCCGCGTGGGCGGCTTCGACCTGGCCACCCGCAAGCGCCTGGCCGGTGCGGCGTTCGCCCACACCGCCGCCTACGACGTGGCCGTCGCCTCCTGGTTCGAGGCCGGCTACGCCCCGAGCGACGAGCGCTTCCCCGAGTTCCTGGGCGCCACCTGGGAGCGGCAGAGCGTGCTGCGCTACGGCGAGAACCCGCACCAGGGCGCCGCGCTGTACAGCGCCGGCACCGGCGGCCTGGCCGGCGCGCAGCAGCTGCACGGCAAGGAGATGTCGTACAACAACTTCGTCGACACCGACGCCGCCCGCCGCGCCGCCTACGACCACGCCGAGCCGGCCGTCGCGATCATCAAGCACGCCAACCCGTGCGGCATCGCGACCGGCGCCGACGTCGCCGAGGCGCACCGCAAGGCGCACGAGTGCGACCCGGTCTCCGCGTACGGCGGCGTCATCGCGGTCAACCGCCCGGTCACCGTCGAGCTGGCCGAGCAGATCGCCCCGATCTTCACCGAGGTCGTCGTGGCCCCCGGCTACGAGGAGGGCGCGGTCGAGGTCCTGGCCCGCAAGAAGAACCTGCGGGTGCTGCTCGCCCCCGAGGCCCCGGTCAACCGCCAGGAGGTGCGCCCGGTCTCCGGCGGAGTGCTGCTCCAGGACGCCGACCGGGTGCACGCCGAGGGCGACGACCCGGCGACCTGGACGCTGGCCAGCGGCGAGGCGCTGTCCGAGGCGGAGCTGGCCGAGCTGGCCTTCGCCTGGCGGGCCTGCCGGGCCGTCAAGTCCAACGCGATCCTGCTGGCCAAGGATGGTGCCTCGGTCGGCGTCGGCATGGGCCAGGTCAACCGCGTGGACTCGTGCAAGCTCGCGGTCGAGCGGGCCGGCGAGCGGGCCAAGGGCTCGTACGCGGCCTCGGACGCGTTCTTCCCGTTCCCGGACGGCCCGGAGATCCTGATCGCCGCGGGCGTCAGGGCGATCGTGCAGCCCGGCGGTTCGATCCGCGACGAGCAGGTCGTCGAGGCCGCCACCAAGGCGGGCGTGACGATGTACTTCACCGGCGCGCGCCACTTCTTCCACTGACGGCGTGACGGAACGCAGGAGCGGCCCGGCTCCCTCCGAGAGGGGGCCGGGCCGCTCCGCGTCGCCGTGCGGGCGGGCCGGTCAGTAGCGCGGCCGGTTGAACCAGGCGACGCCGTCCCGGGTGGTCACCGCGGCGATCCACAGGACGCAGATCGCGATCCACAGCACGCCGACCCCGACCCCGACCCCGGCGCCCGCCGCGGCGCCCGCGACCTGGGAGTTGGCGCCCCCGGTGATCGAGCTGACCAGCACGCCGAGGCCGAGCAGCAGGGCGATCGAGCCGTACACGATGGTGGTGATCCGGGTGGCCGGGCCGCCGCTGCCGAACTTCACGCCGAGCGTGATGGAGAGCACCGCGGCGAGCAGGTAGACGACCCCGATGACCAGCAGGACGCTCGCCGCCGCGTTGCCGAAGATCGCGGTGTCGCTGCCGGTGGTGTGCTCGTTGGCGACCTTCTTGGCGCCGGCGGCCCCGATCAGCAGACCGGCCGTGATGAAGACCTGCACCGCGCCGATGATGAACAGGAACACCCGGGCGGTGACCATCAGACCCGGCATCGACATGCGCTGGGGCGCGACCGGCGGGTACCCGTACACGGGCTGCGCGGCCGGCTGCGGGTAGCCGTACCCGGCGGCCGGCGGGGCCTGCTGCGGGTAGCCGTACCCGGGCTGCTGCGGCTGGCCGTACGGGTTGTTCGGGTCGGGCGGGTAACTCATCGAAGCCTCCGGGCGGTTACGGGGACGTGGGGACGGGGCGGCGGAGCGCCCGGAGCCGGCCGGCGGGTCGGGGTGCCGGACGGACGGGACGCCGGTCGGGCGCGTCGGCGGCACGGCGACGGTGCCGCGGTGCCGAGCGCCGGCGGCTCAGGAACGTGCCCGGTGCGGAGCGAGCGGGAACGGCTGCGGCGCGCTGGACGGCGCTGTGTCGTGTGGTCGGCTCACTGCTTCTTTCCCCCGGGTGCGCCCCGCCGTGGTGTCCGTCGGCCCGTCACCGGGCCGGTCGCGGCAGGGCCGTGCCCCATATCGTCGACCGGACGGGAGCGCCGTGTCCAGCCGCCCCCGCGGCGGTGGCGAGACTGTGGCGCAACCGCAACGCGGTACCGGCCTTCCGTGTCCGTCCCGTTCTCCCGCGGGCCCCGGCGGAGCGGGTCCGGTGCCCTGGTACGGAGGCTTGCCGCGATCCGGGAGAATGGGGTCATGACTGCCCAGATTCTCGATGGCAAGGCCACTGCTGCCGCGATCAAGTCCGAACTCGCCGTCCGCGTGGCGGCCCTCAAGGCGAAGGGCGTCACGCCCGGCCTCGGCACCGTCCTGGTCGGCGACGACCCGGGCAGCCGCTGGTACGTGAACGGCAAGCACAAGGACTGCGCCGAGGTCGGCATCGCCTCGATCCAGCGCGAGCTGCCCGCCACCGCCACCCAGCAGGACGTCGAGGACGTCGTCCGCGAGCTCAACGCCGACCCGGCCTGCACCGGCTACATCGTCCAGCTGCCGCTGCCCAAGGGCCTGGACCAGAACCCGGTCCTGGAGCTCATGGACCCGGACAAGGACGCGGACGGCCTGCACCCGACCTCGCTCGGCCGCCTCGCCCTCGGCATCCAGGGCCCGCTGCCCTGCACCCCGCTGGGCATCGTCGAGCTGCTGCGCCGCCACGACGTCGAGATCAACGGCGCCGAGGTGGTCGTCGTCGGCCGCGGGGTCACCGTCGGCCGCTCGATCGGCCTGCTGCTGACCCGCCGCTCCGAGAACGCCACCGTGACCCTGTGCCACACCGGCACCCGGGACCTGGCCTACCACCTGCGCAAGGCCGACATCATCGTGGCCGCCGCCGGCGTGCCGCACCTGATCAAGCCGGAGGACGTCAAGGCGGGCGCGGCCGTCCTGGACGTGGGCGTCAGCCGCAGCGAGGGCAAGATCGTCGGCGACGTGCACCCGGGCGTGGCGGAGGTGGCCGGCTGGATCTCGCCGAACCCGGGCGGCGTGGGCCCGATGACCCGCGCGATGCTGCTCAACAACATCGTCGAGGCGGCCGAGCGCCGCGCCGGCGTCTGACACCTCCGGGAGGCGGCGGACATGAGTGACCCACGACCCGCGGCGCGGTCCCGGCAGCGGCCGGTCAAGACCACCGGCACCATCCCGCCGGAGGGCTCGGCCGCGGCCCTCGGGCGCGAGCACGCCCTGCCGGTGCGGCAGTGGCCGATAACGCTGGTCCTGCTGGTGGTCGGCGCCGGGCTCGCGGTCACCTGGTTCGCCGACTTCAAGGACGGTTTCAAGTTCGGGCTGCTGATCCTCGGCGGCGGCGTGCTGCTCGGCGCCGTCCTGCGGCTGGTGCTGCCCGAGGTCGGGATGCTCGCGGTGCGCAGCCGCTTCACCGACGTGATCGTGCTGGGCTTCCTGGGGTCGGCGATCGTCCTGCTGACGCTGGTGGCCCAGCCGAACCCGTGGCTGGAGTTCCCGCTGCTCGACAACATCGGGCAGCTGATCGGGCGTCCCAAGCACTGATCCCGCGCCACCGCGCCGCGCGACGGCCCCCGTCCGGGTACTCCGGGCGGGGGCCGTCCGCGTGCCCGCCGGGCGTTCCGCCGTTGTGACGCATCAGCCACGCCCGCGCACGCGGCGTACGCTTCCCTTTGCGATAACCTGACGCCGGTCTCTCGATGTCGAGAGACCATCCTCGGCTCCAGTGCCGGTGTGCCTGGGGCACCTGGCGATTTGCTGGAGAAGGTAGAAATGACCCGCACCCCCGTCAACGTCACCATCACCGGAGCAGCCGGCCAGATCGGCTACGCGCTGCTCTTCCGCATCGCCTCGGGCCACCTGCTCGGTGCCGACGTGCCGGTGAACCTGCGCCTCCTGGAGATCCCGCAGGGCCTGAAGGCCGCCGAGGGCACCGCGATGGAGCTCGTGGACTGCGCGTTCCCGCTGCTGCGCGACATCACCATCACCGACAACCCGAACGTGGCCTTCGACGGCGCCAACGTCGCCCTGCTGGTCGGCGCCCGTCCGCGCACCGCTGGCATGGAGCGCGGCGACCTGCTGCAGGCCAACGGCGGCATCTTCGGCCCGCAGGGCAAGGCCATCAACGACCACGCCGCGGCCGACATCAAGGTCCTGGTCGTCGGCAACCCGGCCAACACCAACGCCCTGATCGCCCAGCGCAACGCCCCGGACGTCCCGGCCGAGCGCTTCACCGCGATGACCCGCCTGGACCACAACCGCGCCGTCGGCCAGCTCTCCGCCAAGACCGGCGCCCTGGTCTCGGACATCAAGCGCGTCACCATCTGGGGCAACCACTCCGCGACCCAGTACCCGGACATCTTCCAGGCCGAGGTCGCCGGCAAGCCGGCCTTCGAGGCCGTCGGCAGCGACCAGGCCTGGCTGGAGAACGACTTCATCCCGACCGTCGCCAAGCGCGGCGCGGCCATCATCGAGGCCCGCGGCGCGTCCTCGGCCGCCTCGGCCGCCAACGCCGCCATCGACCACGTGCACACCTGGGTCAACGGCACCGCCGAGGGTGACTGGACCTCGATGGGCGTCGTCTCCGACGGCTCCTACGGCGTCCCGGCCGGCCTGATCTCCTCCTTCCCCGTCACCACCAAGGACGGCAAGTTCGAGATCGTCCAGGGCCTGGAGATCTCCGACTTCTCCCGCGCCCGCATCGACGCCTCGGTCAAGGAGCTGACCGAGGAGCGCGACGCGGTCCAGGAGCTCGGCCTCATCTGAGCCGACCGGCTTCTTCGACGGCCCGCCGCCTCCCTCCCGGGGAAGCGGCGGGCCGTCGCCTTACACTGGCGCGCTGTGAACGAAACCATCGGGGACGCGGCGCTCGTCCTCGTCTTCATCCTCCTGGGCGGGCTCTTCAACGTCGCCGAGATCTCGCTGATCTCGCTGCGCGAGGGCCAGATCCGGACGCTGGAGGCGCAGGGCACCCGGCGTTCCGCCCGGGCCGCGCACCTGGCCGCCGACCCCAACCGCTTCCTCGCCGCCGTGCAGGTCGGCGTGACCTGCATGGGCTTCCTGTCCGCCGCCTTCGGCGCGGACACGCTGGCCGGCAAGGTCGCCCCGCTGTTCGTGCGGGCCGGGCTCACCCGGGGCGTCGCGGACGCCGTCGCGCTGGTCGGCCTCACCCTGGTGATCAGCTACGTGTCGCTGGTGCTCGGCGAGCTCACCCCCAAGCGGATCGGCCTGCAGCGCGCCGAGTCGATCGCGGTGACCGCCGCGCCCGTCGTGGACGTGATGTCCTCGGTGCTGCGGCCGGTGATCTGGCTGCTCGGGCACTCGACCGACATGATGGTCCGGCTGCTGGGCGGCGACCCGACCGCCGGGCGCGGCTCGATGAGCTCCGAGGAGTTGCGTGGCCTGGTCGCCGCCAACACCGAACTCGGCAGCGACGAACGGGCGTTGATCGCCGACGTGTTCTCCGCCGGGGAGCGGCAGCTGCGCGAGGTGATGGTCCCGCGCACCGAGGTGACCTTCCTGGACGCCGAGCGCGCGCTGACCGCCGTCCGCCACCAGGCCGAGACCTCGCCGCACTCGCGCTACCCGGTGGTCGAGGGCAGCGCCGACGCCGTGGTCGGCTTCGTCCACGTCCGCGACCTGTACGGCACGCGCGGCGAGCAGGCCGCCAAGGTCCGCGACCTGGCCCGCCCGGTCAAGCTGCTGCCCGGCACCAAACTGGTGCTGGAGGCGATGGGCGAGATGCGCCGGGAGGGCCACCACCTGGCGATCGTGGTCGACGAGTACGGCGGCACCGCGGGCATCGTCACGCTGGAGGACCTGGTCGAGGAGGTCATCGGCGAGATCCGGGACGAGTACGACCGCCCGCAGACCGCCACCATTCGCCGGCTGGCCGGCGGCGGCATGGAGCTGGACGGCCTGCTCAACCTCGGCGACTTCGCGGAGGAGACCGGCGTCGCCCTCCCGGAGGGCCCGTACGAGACGGTGGCCGGCTGCCTGGTCGCCTCGCTGGGCCGGCTGCCCAGGGACGGCGACCAGGTGCGGGTGCCGGTCGAGGGCGGCGGCGGGGTGCTGCTGACGGTGGCCAAGCTGGAGGGCCGGCGGATCGCCCGGGTCAGGGTGAGTGCCGTCACACTGTCGGAACCTCCAGGGGCAGAGGTTTCCTGACCGCCCGGTGGAACTGGAACAATGGCCCGCATGGTCAACGCAGCGGTCACTGGTCCGGTCAAGGACCGTCCTCGGGTGCTCTCCGGGATCCAGCCCACCTCCGGGTCGTTCCACCTCGGCAACTACCTCGGCGCGGTGCGCCAGTGGGTCGACCTCCAGAAGGACAACGACGCCTTCTACATGGTGGTCGACCTGCACGCGATCACGGTGCCGCAGGACCCGGCGACCCTGCGCGAGAACACCCGGATCTCCGCCGCCCAGCTGCTCGGCGCCGGCCTGGACCCGGAGCACTGCACGCTCTTCGTCCAGTCGCACGTGCCCGAACACGCGCAGCTGGCCTGGGTGATGAACTGCCTCACCGGCTTCGGCGAGGCCTCCCGGATGACCCAGTTCAAGGACAAGTCCGCCCGCTACGGCGCCGACAGCACCACGGTCGGCCTGTTCACCTATCCGATCCTCCAGATCGCCGACATCCTGCTCTACCAGGCGGACGCCGTCCCGGTCGGCGAGGACCAGCGCCAGCACGTGGAGATCACCCGGGACATCGCGGAGCGCTTCAACTCCCGCTACACCCCGACCTTCACGGTGCCGAAGGCGTACATCCTCAAGGAGACGGCGAAGATCCAGGACCTCCAGGACCCGGCCGTCAAGATGAGCAAGTCGGCCTCCTCGCCCAAGGGCCTGGTCAGCCTGCTGGACGACCCGAAGGCCAGCGCCAAGAAGTTCAAGAGCGCCGTCACCGACACCGGCACCGTCGTCTCCTACGACGAGGACGGCAAGCCCGGCGTCTCCAACCTGCTGCGGATCCACTCCGCGCTCAGCGGCCGGTCCGTCGAGGACCTGGTCGCCCACTTCGAGGGCAAGATGTACGGCGCCCTGAAGACCGAGCTGGCCGAGCTGTTCACCGAGTGGGTCACCCCCTTCCAGGAGCGCACCCGCACCTACCTGGACGACCCGGCCGAGCTGGACCGGGTGCTGGCGCTCGGTGCGGACAAGGCCCGCGAGGTGGCGTCGCAGACGCTGGAGACGGTGTACGACCGGATCGGCTTCCTCCCGGCCGCCAAGCGGTGACTCCCCTCACACGCCTGCCCGGTGGTGGCGACCTCCCCGAGGTCGTCACCATCGGCGTGTCCGTGAGCGTCCCGGACCCGTTCGGCGCGCGGATCCAGGACGCCCGGGCCGGGCACGGCGATCCGCTCGCCCGGTCGATACCGACGCACGTCACGCTGCTGCCGCCGACCGAGGTGCCGGCCGGGGAGCTCCCCAAGATCGAGGAGCACCTGGCGGCGGTGGCCGCGGCGCACCGGCCGTTCCGGATGCTGCTGCGCGGCGGCGGCACCTTCCGCCCGGTCTCCCCGGTGGTGTTCGTCCGGGTCGAGGAGGGCGCGCAGGAGTGCCGGCTGCTGGAGGCGGACGTCCGCTCCGGCCCGCTGGCCCGCGAGCTGGCGTTCCCCTACCACCCGCACGTGACGGTGGCGCACGGCCTGCCGGACGACGTGCTGGACCAGGCGTACGAGCAGGCGCGCGGCTTCCGGGCGGCGTTCACGGTGCCCGGGTTCGGCCTCTCCCGGTTCGACGCGGACGAGGTCTGGCGGCCCTGGCGGAGCTACTCCTTCGCGTGAACCGGCCGGACCGGCCGGACCGTTGAACCGGTTGGAACCGCGAGACCGGCCTGAGCGGCCGGATCAGCTGGCGGTGCGGGTGAGTTCGAGCATCCGGTCGACGACCCGGCGGGCCGCGCCGCCCTCGTCCAGCGCGCAGTGGGCGGCCCGGAAGCGTCGGTAGCGCTCCGCGTACTCGGCGGTCAGCCCGGTGCCGCCGTCGGCGAGTCCGCGCAGCGCGCCGACCAGCTCGGCCGAGTCCGGGACGAGCGGGCCGGGGGCCTCCGTCTCGAAGTCGAAGTAGAAGCCGCGCAGGGTGTCGCGGTAGTGCTCCAGGTCGTAGGTGAAGAAGAGCACCGGGCGGCCGGTGATCGCGAAGTCGAACATGATCGACGAGTAGTCCGTCACCAGCACGTCCGCGACCAGCAGCAGCTCCTGGACGTCCGGGTAGTCCGCGCAGTCGTACAGGAAGCCGTCCCCGGCGCCCGGCAGCGGCTCGCGCACGTGGGCGTGCGGGCGGATCAGCAGCACGTGGTCCGGGCCGAGGGCGCGGCGCGCGTGGTCGACGTCGATCCGCAGGTCGAGCCGGAAGCCGTCGCCGTCGCCGCGCTGCTGGTCCTCGCGCCAGGTCGGCGCGTACAGCACGATCCGCTTGCCCTCGGGGATGCCGAGGCGGCGGCGGACGGCCGCGGCGGTGCGCCCGTCGGGCCGGGCCAGGACGTCGTTGCGCGGGTAGCCGGCCTCCAGGATCTCGCCGCCGTACCGGAACGCCCGGCGCAGGATCGGGGTGGCGAACGGGCTGGGGGAGACGAGCACGCTCCACTGCGGGGTCTCGCGGTCGAGCGCGTCCAGGTAGCCGTGGTCCGACAGCCAGGGGTTCTCGACGTCGTGGGCGATGCGCTTCAGCAGCGAGCCGTGCCAGGTCTGCACGACCACCTGGCCGCGGCGGCGCTCCAGGAAGTCCGGGAAGTGGGTGTTGCCGACCAGGTACCGGCAGGTGGCCAGCGCCCGGTACCACTCGGGGCTCCAGATCCGCACCGCGGTGACCCCGGGCGGCAGGTCCGCCTGGGCGTCGTCGACCACCCACAGGTGCTCCAACGGCAGCTCGCGGCAGACGAGTTCGGCGTGCACCGCGCGCGGGGAGTCGGCGTAGCCGCGGCCGCCGAACACGTCGTACAGCACGGCCTCGCGCAGCGGCTCGCGGCGGGCGGCGGGGTACTCGGAGGCCCGCAGGCGGGACTGCGTCCAGGCGCTGCGCTCGGTGGCGCTGAGCACCGGCGTGGAGTCCACCAGCAGGGTGTCGTGCCAGCGGCGCTGGAGCAGGACGGGCTTGCCGCCGGCCTGGGTGGCGGCCGGCAGGACGGCCAGCGCGCCGGGCGCGGCCAGCAGCGGGCGGGTCGGGCCGGAGCGGTCGGCGGGCTCCAGAGCGGCCTCCCAGATGCCCTTGCGCAGTGGCAGGGCGGTGCCGTCCGAGCCGGTGCGGGTGGCGGGCACCCGCACCCGGAAGCGGCCGTCGGCGCCGGCCTCGACCGGTCGGCGGACCTCGCCGGCCGTGCCGGTGTGCCGCAGCACCAGCTCCAGCCGGCCCGCGGCCGGGTCGGGGCAGTGCCCGGCGAGCTCGAAGGCGCCGGCCTTGACGGCGATCCGGTCGATCAGGCCGGCCGCGGGCTGGACGCAGACCTGGAGCCGGCCGTCGGCGAGGTGCTTGAGGTAGAGCGCCCGGTCCGCGGTGCCGGGCAGCCGGTGCTGGCCAGCCACCGGGCCGCCGCGCTCGTCCACGACGAGCTGCTCGGTGCTGCCGTCGGGGCGGCGCAGTTCGGTGTCCCAGTGCTCCAGGTCGCCGGTGCCGCGTCCCTCGGCGGTGAACGGCCGGTAGGGCAGGTGGACGGCGAAGGCGTCGCCGGTGCGGATGACGGGCTGTTCGACGACGGCGTCGCTCTGCCGGTGGCGCAGCCGCAGCACGGTGCCGGACGGGCAGTGGCCGGCGGTGCCGCGCAGGTCGAGGCCCCCGTCGACCGGGGTGGCGGCGGTGAGCCGGACGCCGGGGCGCTCCAGCAGCAGGTGCAGCCGGTCGTCGGTGAAGTGCGGCTGGAGGCGCACGTCGCGGTCGACCCAGCGGGCCGGCGGGTACTCGCCCGAGCCGCACCAGTGCGGGGCGAGCGTGCCGTACTGGCGGCGCACCCGGGTGGGGCGGGGGCGGGTGAAGAGGGTGGTCTCGATCTGCCAGTCGCCCAGCAGCCACGCGCCGCCGCGGCGCAGCCGCCCGGGCTCGATCACGGCGGTGAACCCGGACCAGTCGTGGTTGTGCTCGGGCTGGGCGCTCTCGTCGGTGATCTCGGGCAGGCGCCGCGGCCGGGAGCGCACGTGCACGGGCGGCTGGGCGTCCTCGGGGTGGCGCAGGGTGAGCCAGGTCCAGGCGGAGCCGGCCCGGCCGGTGTCCTGGTCGTGCGGGCGGGCGAAGCCGGTGAGCTCCAGGCCGCGGCCGGCCCAGCGGGCGCGCAGCAGGCCGAAGACGGCGTCCTCGGACGGGGTGGGCAGCGCGGTGGTCACACGGGGGTCGGCGTGGGGCAGGACGAGCCGCGTGAGCACTGGCATTTCGGGTGGAGCCCTTCGGGACGGGAACCCGGCGTGGGGCTTGGCCGGGGGTGCTGGCGACCGGCGGGAGCCGGAACGGTGACAGTCGAATTGACATCCCATACCGGGACGACACCCGGGGTCAACTGTACGGTTCGTAGAATTTCCTGAGAAATTTGCCGACGAAACGCCAGTTCGAGTGCAATGCGGGCGTAAAGATCCGGGCGCCCTCGGGTAACTCCCAGAAATGCCGAGGCGTCCGGTGCGCAATCGCACCGGACGCCTCGGGACGTTCGAGGGAAAAATTACTCCTTTCGGAGCATCGCATCGACGACGCGGGCGGCGGCCTTGCCGTCGTCCAGGTCGCAGTAGGCCTCGCGGAAAGCGGCGGCCTTGTCGGCGAATTCGGCGGCGACCTCGTCGACCCGGCCGAGCGCGGAGACGAGTTCGGCGGACGTGGCCAGCAGCGGGCCGGGGACCACCGATTCGAAGTCCAGGCTGAAACCGCGCAGGTTGTCCCGGTAGTGCTCCAGGTCATACGTGAAGAACAGCACCGGCTTGCCGGTCGACGCGAAGTCGAAGACCGAGGCCGAGTAGTCGGTGACCAGGACGTCGGCGATCAGCAGCAGCTCCGCCATGTCGGGGTAGCTGCCGACGTCCCAGACGTAGCCGTTGCCGGCGTCCGGGATCTGGCCGCACATCACGCTGTGCCGGCGCACCAGCAGCACCTGGTCCTCGCCGAGCGCGGCCTTGGCCGCCTCCAGGTCGATCCGCAGGTCGATCTGGTAGCCGCCGTTGGGCCGGCGCCGGTCCTCGCGCCAGGTCGGCGCGTAGAGCACGACCTTCTTGCCCTCGGGCAGCCCGAGGCGCTCGCGGACCTGCTCCGCGGTCTTCTCCCGGTCCGGGGCGAACAGCAGGTCGTTGCGGGGCGAACCGCTCTCCAGGATCTCGCCCTTGTAGTCGAAGGCGCGCTTGAGCAGCGGGGCCGACCAGCTGTTGCCGGCCACCAGGAGGTTCCAGTTCGGGACCTCCTTGGCGAGGCCCTTCAGGTAGTTGGAGTCGGTGAACCAGACCTTCTCGAAGTCCAGGCCGATCTGCTTCAGCGGCGTGCCGAGCCAGGTCTGCACGACCACCTGGCCGGGGCGGCGGACGAAGAAGTCGGGCAGGTGGGTGCTGGTGACGATGTACTTGGCGGTCGCCAGCGCCTCGAACCACTCCGGGCTCCACAGCCGGATCGCCTGCGCGGTCTGCGGCAGGTCGGCCTGGAGGTCGTCGCTGCCCCACAGGTGCTCCAGCGGCAGGCCGCGGCGCACGAGCTCCTCGTGGATCGCCCGCGGGGAGTCCGCGTAGAGGCCGCCGAGGCCGCCGTTGTACAGGACGGTCTCGCGCACCGGGTGCCGACGGGCGGCCGGGTAGTCGGCCGTCCGCAGCTGGCGCTGGCGGTAGCCGCTGCGCTCCTCGGGCAGCAGGGCCGAGTGCGACTCCAGCGACAGGCCGTCGTGGTGGCGCCGCTCCAGCACTATCCGCTTGCCGCGGGACTCCACCTCCAGCGGCAGCGTGCCGAAGCAGTCCGGCGAGATCAGCGCGTGCAGGACGACGGCGTCGTCGACCGGGGCGCCGACCGGACGGAAGAAGACGTTCCAGGTGCCCTGGGCGAGCGGCACGCGCCCGGCGAAGGAGGCGGTCGGCACGGCCGGCATCGCGGTGCGGAAGCGGCCGTCGGTGATCTCCACCGGGTAGACGTGCTCCTCCTCGCGCCAGTCGTGCCGGACGACCAGCTCCCAGCGGTGCGAGTCGGGCAGCGGGAAGGAGCCGCTCAGCAGGAAGCCGTCGGCGCCGCGCGAGGCGACCTCCTCGACGATCGGCTGGAGCAGCTGGTCCGAGAACTGCAGGTTCCCGGCGGGGGAGGGCTTGGAGTAGAGCGCGCGGCGCTCCGCGGTCGGCGCCTGCGGGTTGAGGACGACGTGCAGCTGCTCGGGCGCGTTGCGCTCGTCCCAGACCACCGGCACGACGCTTCCGTCGGTGAGCACCAGGGCGGTGTCCCAGCGGTCGCGGGCACGCTCGGCGGCCACCGGGTCCAGCTCGGCCCAGGCCTCGCGGACGGCGGTCAGCTCGGCCGCGGGGAAGGAGACCGAGAACGGCTGCAGCGTGCCGACCGGCGCGCCCGGCTCCAGCGGGAAGGCCAGCTCGCGGTCGGACTCGACGTGGGTGAGCCGCAGGCGGGCCCCGGCGAGGCTCGCGCCGGAGCGGGCCGCGCCCGAGACCTCCACCCGGCCGGCGTGCGCGGCCAGGCCGGTCACCCGGGCCCTGACCGTCTCCACCTTCAGGTAGACGAAGTTGTCCCGCACCCACGGCACGATCCGCACGTCCGGCTCGACCCAGTGCGTCGGGAGGTACTCGGCGGTGTCGCTCCAGCCGGCCGAGACCCGGCCCTTGTACACGCCGCCCTTGCCCGCGCCGGCGACCAGGACGCGCCAGTGGCCGTCCTTCCACTGCCCGCGGTGCTTGAGCTTCTTCGGGTCGAGGGCGACGGTGAAGCCGGCCCAGTCGCAGTTGTACAGGTCGTGGCTGCAGCTCGCGGTGGCCTCGGGGCTGTACTGGGTCTTCATCGGCACGGCGACGACCCGGCGGCCCTTGGTCTCGCGCAGCACCAGCGTGCGGACCATGTCGTGCTTGCCGGCCGCGCCCAGCTGCTCCGGGTACGCGTGCCCGGTCAGCTCCAGCTTGCCGCCGACCCAGGCCGAGCCGTACAGCCGGCTGCGCATGACCAGCGAGTTGTCCAGCTTCAGGACGCCGGCCGGGACGCTCTTGCGGCCCCCGCGCAGGAACGGGTAGTCGGCGTAGGGGCGCAGCAGGCCGCGGGCCTGGACGCCGCCGTTGCTCTCGCCCTCGTACTTGATCTGCTCGACGAACTCGTCGACCCGGCCCTGGAGGGTCAGGTGGTACTTGAGCCGCAGCGGCGCGCGCAGCTTGCGGACCTGCTCGGGGCCGATCGCCCGCAGCAGCCGGCTGACGTGCTTGACGTAGGCGTCCCGGTACTCCTTGTCGCCGTCCACGACGGACCAGAAGAACATCGGGATCTCCTCGACGAGGGTGTTCTCGTCGTAGGAGCGCAGGTACTGGGCGAAGCGCGGCTCGGTCTGCTTCTTCAGCCAGCCGCGGACCAGCTCGACCGAGGCGACGCGGTCGATCAGGCCCTTCGGGTTGGTGCGCATCTGCGTGATCGACATCTCGCCGACCTCGCGCTCGCGCCAGTGGTAGATCGGCTCGGCGAGCACGTCCACGCTCTTGGCGAGGTAGTGGTGCGGCACGCTGACCGGGGCGTCCTCGTACAGGATGCCCTCGGGGTACAGCAGGCCGGCCGCGTCGAAGAAGGAGCGGCGGTACACCTTGTTCCACGCGGTGCGGTCGGTGACCAGCGCGGGGATCTCGGTGATGTGGGTCTTGAGCCTGGTCTCCTTGAACGGCTTCACGTGGCCGCCGGACTGGTAGTAGCCCACCGCGCGGAAGCGCAGCACGTTGCCGGTGGCGAAGTCGGAGCCGGTCTCGTCCAGCGTGTTGATCATGAGCTCGTACGCGCTCGGCGGCATCGAGTCGTCGCTGTCGACGAAGCACAGGAACTCGGCGTCCGGGTCGATGTGCCGGATGCCGGTGTTGCGGGCCGCGCCGAGGCCCTTGTTCACCTGGCGCACCAGGCGGAACCGGGAGTCCTTGGCGGCGTAGGCCTCGGCGAGCGCCGCGCTGCCGTCCTTTGAACCGTCGTCGACCATCACGCACTCGAAGTCGCCGAAGGTCTGGGCGGCGATCGAGTCGAGGCACTCGACGAGGTAGCGCTCGACGTTGTAGATCGGAACGACGATGGAGAGGCGGGGAGCCATCGGCTACGCAGGCCTTTCTCGGGAATCAGCGTGGCAGCCCGGGTCGGGGTCTGGCCGCACTTTTGAATCGGTGCGTACGTGCACCGCGATCCTACCGTCCTGGCCAAGGCGCTTCCGGGGGCCACTACGCTTGGGGCCCGTGCCCCGCTTCAGCGTGATCGTCCCCGTGTACCAGGTCCAGGACTACCTCGCCGAGTGCCTCGACTCGGTCCTCGGCCAGGACGGTCCCGACTTCGAACTGATCGCGGTGGACGACCGCTCCCCGGACGGCTGCGGCGCGGTGCTCGACGAGGCGGCCGCCGCGGACCCCCGGGTCCGGGTGCTGCACCTGCCGGAGAACGTCGGCCTCGGCCGCGCCCGCAACGCCGGCCTGGAGGTCGCCACCGGCGAGTACGTGATCTTCCTCGACAGCGACGACACGCTCACCCCTGGCCTGCTCCGGGCCGTCGAGGACCGGCTCGCCGCCACCGGGGACCCGGACGTCCTGGTCTACGACTACGCCCGCACCTACGTCGACGGCCGGATCACCCGCGCCGCCTCCGCCCACGTCTTCGGCGCCGCCTCCCCGGATGTCTTCGACCTCGACGCCCGCCCCGACCTGCTCGACCTGCTCCAGGTCGTCTGGAACAAGGCCTACCGCCGCGGGTTCATCACCGAGCAGGAGCTGGTCTTCCCGGCCGGCTACTACGAGGACACCCCCTGGACGTACCCGGCGCTCCTCGCCGCCGCGAGCATCACCCTGCTCGACCGGATCGGCGTGCACTACCGCCAGCGGCAGGAGGGCGGCAACATCCTGGCCACCGCCGGCCGCAAGCACTTCGACGTCTTCGCCCAGTACGACCTGGTCTTCGCCTTCCTCGACCGGCGCCCCGACCTCGACCACTGGCGCCCGGTGGTCTACGGCAAGATGCTGCACCACCTCAACACCGTCGTCGCCAAGCCCGGCCGGGTCCCGGCCGGCGACCGCCGCGAGTACTTCCGCCGCGCCGCCGAGCACTGCGCCCGGCTGCGCCCGGCCGGTTACCGCCCGCCCGCCGGGGTGGACGGGGTGCGCACCGAACTGCTCAGCCACGGCCGCTACGGCGCCTACCGGACGGTCCGCGTGCTCGCCCGGGCCCGGCGGCTGGTGGGGCGCTGAACCCGCCCGCCGCAGGTCGAGCCTGACGGCCGTTCGGGGGACGGGCCGGTATAACCGGTCGGGTGGACTTCCTGACCCGCCTTCCGGTCGTCGGCCCGCTCGTCGCGCGGGTGCTGCGCAGCCGCCCGTACCGGGTGTACGAGCACTTCACCGCCGCCCGCGGCAACCGGCTGGCCGGCGCGGTCACCTTCTTCGGCTTCCTCGCGCTGTTCCCGCTGCTCACCGTGGCCCTGGCGATCGCCGCCACGACCCTCAGCGACAGCCGGGTCGCCGACCTGCAGAAGCGCATCTCCGACCAGCTGCCGGGCATCTCCGACGCGCTCAACCTGCCGTCCCTGGTGTCCAACGCGGGCGCCGTCGGGCTGGTCAGCGGGGCGCTGCTGCTGCTCTCCGGCCTGGGCTGGGTGGACACCATGCGCACCTCGATCCGGGACGTCTGGCAGCTGCCCGCGGAGGACGGCAACGTGATCCTGCGCAAGGCGTGGGACTGCGTCGTGCTCGGCGGCCTCGGCCTGGTGTCGCTGGTCTCGCTGGGCACCTCCGCCGCCGGCACGACGCTCGCCGGGCGGATCGCCGACGCGATCGGCCTGCACAACGGCTACCTGCTCACCGGGGTCGGCCTCGTGATAGCGGTCGCCTGCGACACCCTGCTGTTCGGCTACCTGCTCGGGCCGTTCGCGGGGATCCGCGGCCAGCGCCGGCGCGACGTCCTGCAGGGCGCGCTGATCGGCGCGGTCGGCTTCGAGCTGCTGAAGATCCTGCTCGCGTCCTACCTCGGCTCGGTGGCCGGGAAGAGCCTGTACGGCGCCTTCGGCGTGCCGGTGGCGCTGCTGCTCTGGATGAACTTCGTCTGCCGCCTGCTGATGTACTGCGTCGCGTGGACGGCCCTGGCCGACCCGGCCGCCGCGCGCGAGCGGACCCGCGAACACGCGCGAACGCTGCTGGCGGCCGCGGACGAGGCGCAGACGGCGGCGGCCCGGCCCCTGGGGTGAGGCCGGGCCCCCCCGGGGCGGCGCCGCCGCAGCGCGCGGCGGGGGGGCGGGGCGCCGCGCCCGCCGCGCGGGCGCGGGGCGCGGCGGGGGGGGGGGGCGCCCCCCCCCCCCCCCCCCGGGGCGACGCCGCGTCAGCCGCCGTCGGTGGGAGCGGCCGTCCGGCGCTTCAGCACCACCAGGGCCCCGGCCCCGGCCACCGCCCCGACGACGATCGCGAGCCAGCCGCCGACGCCGATCCCGTCGTCCCCGTCCTTCGAACCGGCCGCCGCGACCCCGGACGCGGCCGCCGACGGGTGCGGCGGCGGCGCCGGCGTCCCGTCCCTGCCGCCCGCCTGGCCGGTGGGCTGCTCGGCGCCGGGCTGCTGCTCGTCCACGAGCCTGCCGACCGGCTGCACCTTCCCGGCCGCGGCGAAGCCCCAGTCCAGCAGCGCGGCCGTCTCGTCGTAGACCTTCTGGTACGACGCCGGGTGCATCACCGTCACCAGCAGCGTGCGGCCGTCGCGCTCGGCGGCGCCGACGAAGGTCGAGCCGGCGTTGGTCGTGGTGCCGTTCTTCACCCCGATCAGGCCCGGGTACTTGCCCAGCAGCCGGTCGGTGTTGGCGATGCCGAAGCTGCCGCGCTGGCCGGTGTTCTTGTCCACGGCGCCCGGGAACATCGCGTCCCGGGTGGCGCAGTAGCCCCGGAAGTCCGCGTTGCGCAGGCCGGCCCGCGCGAACAGGGACAGGTCGTAGGCCGAGGAGAGCTGGCCGTCCATGTCGTAGCCGTCCGGGGAGATCACCTTGGTGTCCCGCGCCTGGAGGGCCTCCGCCCGCGACTGCATCTCGGCGACGGTCTGCGGGACGCCGCCGTTCATGTGCGCGAGGACGTGCACGGCGTCGTTGCCCGAGCTGAGGAACACGCCGCGCCACAGGTCCTCGACCCGGTAGTCCAGGTTCTCCTTGATGCCGACCAGGCTGCTGCCGGGACCGATCCCCTGGATCTCCTCGTCCGCGACCCGGTGGACCGCGTTGCGGTCGAACTTGGGCAGCACGGTGTCCGCGAAGAGGATCTTCAAGGTGCTGGCCGGCGGCAGCCGCAAGTGCGGGTTGTAGGACGCCAGGACCTCTCCCGACGCGGCGTCGGAGACTATCCAGGACTGGCCGGTCAGATCCCCGGGCAGTGCCGGAGCACCGGCCATCGGCGAGACCTGGACCCCGGACTGGCCGAGCCGGTCGCCGCCGACCACGGTCGGCGGAGCCGGCGCGGAGGGGGCCGCGGCCGCCGCCGGAGCGACGAACAGGGCCGGCAGCACGGCGGTGGCGGCGAACAGGTGCGCGAGCTTGCGAGGGCGTGCGATCACCCGCCGACCGTACCCACTCGGGACCCCCGCCGTGCGCCACACCGGCAAGGTCCTCCGCAGGAGGGGCCAGCCGTACGCCGATCGGCAGCCCGCGCATACTGGGGGTGCACACCGCCTCCACACCGCCGCCGAGGACCCCGCATGAAGCTCAGCCGCCGCACCTCCTGGTTCCTGACCGCCTTCGGCGTCTGGTCGGTCGTCATCTGGACCACCTTCGTCAAGAACCTGTGGAAGGACTCCGGCGGCCAGGCCTTCGTCAACGGCGACCACTCCCAGCCCACCGCCTTCTTCTGGATCCACCTCCTGCTCGCCGTCACCTCCTTCTGCCTCGGCATCGCCGTCGGCACCATCGGCCTCCGCGGCCTGCGCGCCACCCGCCGCACCCCGGCCACCGACTGAGGAACGCCGAAGGCCCCGTCCGATTGGTCGGACGGGGCCTTCGGCGTGTGTCAGGCGGGGATCAGAAGCGGCGGGTGACCAGCGCCCGCTTCACTTCCTGGATCGCCTTGGTGACCTCGATGCCACGGGGGCAGGCCTCGGAGCAGTTGAAGGTGGTGCGGCAGCGCCACACGCCCTCGCGGTCGTTGAGGATCTCCAGGCGCTGCTCGGCACCCTCGTCGCGCGAGTCGAAGATGAAGCGGTGCGCGTTGACGATGGCGGCCGGGCCGAAGTACTGGCCGTCGTTCCAGAAGACCGGGCAGGACGACGTGCACGCGGCGCACAGGATGCACTTGGTGGTGTCGTCGAAGCGCTCGCGGTCCTCGGCGGACTGCAGGCGCTCGCGGGTCGGCTCGTTCCCCTTGGTGATGAGGAACGGCATGACGTCCTTGTACGCCTGGAAGAACGGGTCCATGTCCACGACCAGGTCCTTGAGGACCGTGAGGCCCTTGATGGCCTCGATCGTGATCGGCTTCTCCGGGTTGACGTCCTTGATCAGGGTCTTGCACGCCAGCCGGTTGCGGCCGTTGATCCGCATCGCGTCGGAGCCGCAGATGCCGTGCGCGCAGGAACGGCGGTAGGTGAGGGTGCCGTCCTGCTCCCACTTGATCTTGTTGAGCGCGTCCAGGACGCGCTCCTTCGGGTCCATCGTGAGCTGGTAGTCGACCCACACCGGGTCCGGGTGCTCCTCCGGGTTGAACCGGCGGATCCGGAAGGTGACGGTGATCAGCTGAGTGGCACCGCTCTCGGCCGCGTCCAGAGCGGCCGAGTGCTCCACGGTCGGAGTGCTCATCAGTACTTACGCTCCATCGGCTGGTAGCGGGTCGTGACGACCGGCTTGTAGTCGAGGCGGATGGAGGTCGTGCCGTCGGCGGCGACCTCCTGGTACGCCATGGTGTGCTGCATGAACTTCACGTCGTCACGGGTCGGGAAGTCCTCGCGGTAGTGGCCGCCGCGGGACTCCTCGCGGGCCAGCGCGGAGACGGCCAGCACCTCGGCCAGGTCGAGCAGGTTGCCCAGCTCGACGGCCTCCAGGAGGTCCGTGTTGTAGCGGAAGCCCTTGTCCTGGATGGAGACGTTCTTGTAGCGCTCCTTCAGCGCGGCGATGTCCTCGACCGCCTGCTTCAGGGTGGCGCCGGTGCGGTACACCATGGCGTTGGCGTCCATGGTCTCCTGCAGCTCCTTGCGGATCTGCGCCACGGACTCCTCGCCGGTGGCCTCGCGCAGGCCGTCGACCAGGGCCTGGACCTTCTCGGCCGGGTTCTCGGGCAGCTCGGTGAAGCCCACCGTCTGCGCGTAGTCGGCGGCGGCGATGCCCGCGCGCTTGCCGAACACGTTGATGTCCAGCAGCGAGTTGGTGCCCAGGCGGTTGGCGCCGTGCACGGACACGCACGCGACCTCGCCGGCGGCGTACAGGCCGGGGACGATGTCGGTGTTGTTGCGCAGGACCTCACCCTCGACGTTGGTCGGGATGCCGCCCATGGCGTAGTGCGCGGTGGGCTGGATCGGGATCGGGTCCGTGTAGGGCTCGATGCCGAGGTAGGTGCGCGCGAACTCGGTGATGTCCGGCAGCTTGGCGTCCAGCTGCTCCGGCGGCAGGTGGGTGAGGTCCAGGTAGACGTGGTCGCCGTCCGGACCGCAGCCGCGGCCTTCGCGGATCTCGGTGTAGATCGCGCGGGAGCAGACGTCACGGGACGCGAGGTCCTTCATGACGGGGGCGTAGCGCTCCATGAAGCGCTCGCCGTCCTTGTTGCGCAGGATGCCGCCCTCGCCGCGGGCGCCCTCGGTGAGCAGGATGCCCATGCGCCAGATGCCCGTCGGGTGGAACTGGAAGAACTCCATGTCCTCCAGCGGCAGGCCGCGGCGGTACACCAGGGCCTGGCCGTCACCGGTGAGGGTGTGGGCGTTGGAGGAGACCTTGAAGAACTTGCCGGTGCCGCCGGAGGCGAACACGACCGACTTGGCCTGGAAGACGTGGATCTCGCCGGTGGCCAGCTCGTAGGCGACGACGCCGGCCGTCTTGCCGTCGTTGATCAGCAGGTCGAGGACGTAGAACTCGTTGAAGAACTCGACGCCGTGCTTGACGCAGTTCTGGAACAGCGTCTGGAGGATCATGTGGCCGGTGCGGTCGGCCGCGTAGCACGAGCGGCGGACCGGGGCCTCGCCGTGGTTGCGGGAGTGACCGCCGAAGCGGCGCTGGTCGATCCGGCCCTGCTCGGTGCGGGAGAAGGGCAGGCCCATCTTCTCCAGGTCGAGGACGGCGTCGATGGCCTCCTTGCACATGATCTCGGCGGCGTCCTGGTCGACCAGGTAGTCACCGCCCTTGACCGTGTCGAAGGTGTGCCACTCCCAGTTGTCCTCCTCGACGTTGGCGAGGGCGGCGCACATGCCGCCCTGGGCCGCGCCGGTGTGGGACCGGGTCGGGTAGAGCTTGGTCAGGACCGCGGTGCGGCTGCGCTGCGTCGACTCGATGGCCGCGCGCATGCCGGCGCCACCGGCGCCGACGATGACGGTGTCGTACTGGTGAATCTGCATGGGGGGTTAACTCGCCTCTGGCCTCTGCCGATGGTCGATGGTGCTCGCGGCTCAGATGTTGGGGTCGAAGGTGAAGATCACCAGGGTGCCCAGCAGCACGGTGAAGACCGTGGCGGTACCCATGAGCCCCTTGAGCCAGAGCCGGGTCGAGTCCTTCTCGGCGTAGTCGTTGATGACCTGACGCATGCCGTTGGCGCCGTGCAGCATGGCGAGCCAGAGCATCGTGAGGTCCCAGACCTGCCAGAACGGCGAGGCCCAGCGGCCGGCCACGAAGGCGAAGCCGATCTTGGAGACGCCACCGTCGAGCACCAGCATGATCAGCAGGTGGCCGAGGATCAGCACGACCAGGACGATGCCGGACAGGCGCATGAAGAGCCAGGCCAGCATCTCGAAGTTGGTCCGGGTGCGGCGCGGCGTCCTCTTGGTCCGCTTGCGCGGCGGCTCGATGACGAACGCGTCGGCCGGGTTCCCGGTGCCGAGGCCCTTGCCGGTGTGCGCCTGGTTGGAGGGGACCACCAGGGCGTCGGAGATTTCCGTGGACATCAGTCAGCTCACTTCCCGAACCAGTCGACCAGCGTGTGCTGCAGGATCGGGTAGAAGGCGCCGGCCATCAGGACGACCCAGACTCCGACCACCGTCCAGAGCATCTGCTTCTGGTACTTCGGGCCCTTCGACCAGAAGTCCACGGCGACGACCCGCAGGCCGTTCAGGGCGTGGAACAGGATGGCGGCCACGAGGCCGTACTCCATCAGGTTCACGAGGGGAGTCTTGTACGTCTGGATGACGGTGTCGTACGACTCCGGCGACACTCGCACCAGTGCGGTGTCCAGGACGTGGGCGAACAGGAAGAAGAAGATGAGGACGCCGGTGACTCGATGAGCCACCCAGCTCCACATGCCTTCCCGGCCGCGGTACAGCGTTCCAGCCGGCACGGAAAAACCCTCCGGAAGCGATTGGGGGCTCGGCCGGCTTCGGTGTCGGTCAGCCCGGCCGGGTACGGTCCACCGGCCGCGAGCATCCTATCGACGCCGTATCGGGAACCGCCTCCGGGGGCCCCAGGTGTGATCAATCAGGCACGACTGGCCTAGTTCGGCGGGAACCGGACCCCCGATGGGGACTCTGGGTGATCGATCGATTGCGCTACGGTGTCGCATCCGCCACCGCCGACACCCTTCTGAGGCATCTGTGCCGCATCGTCCCCGACCGTCCGTCGTCCCCCTCCTCTGTGCGCTGGCGCTCGCCGCGGGCTGCACCACGGTCGGCGGGCCGTCCGACGACCGGGCCGCGCCGGTGCACGAACTGTCCGCGGCCGAACTGCGGACGGCCGCGGTGACCGACGCCGACCTCGGCGCCGGCTACGCGGTGACGGTCATGACGCCCGGTCACGGTGACACCGGGCAGGGCTCCGGGCGGGAGACGTCGGACGTCCCGGCCTGCCAGCCGCTGCTGGACGCCGTGGCACCCGGCGGTGGTGCGGGCCCGGGCGCGGCCTCGCCCGGCGCGGGGCTGCCGTACGCGGAGACCGATCTGAGCGTGGCCCGGGCGGCCGACCCCGCGGGCGCGGCGTACGGCGCCCTGGTGGGCTACCGCTCGGGGCGGGCCATGCAGGTTCAGGCGGAGCTGGAGAAGCTGTTCGGTCCGTGCGCCGTCTTCACCTCGACGGCGCCGCCGCCACCGGCGGAGCGGGGGAAGAAGGGGGCGCAGTCGACGCACACCCGGCACCGGCTGGCCCAGGCCGACACGCCCACGCCCGAGGGAGCGGACGCGGCGACCGGATTCACCCTCACGAATGAATCGGGTACGGCCGTGCTGTCCCAGCGTGCCGTGCTGACCCGGGTCGGTCCCGCACTCGCGGTGTTCACGACCTTCGGCGTCTCCTCCGAGCCGGCCGCGGCGCCGGACGAGCGGATCGTGCGGCAGCAGGTGGCGAAGCTGCGGGCGGCCCAGACCGGGAAGTGAGGGGCCGCCCGGACGGGTCGACGCGGGCCGGGGGCTCAGTGCGCGCCGGCCTCCGAATGGGTGGCGACGAGGTGCTCCAGCCGGGTGAGGGCGATCCGGCGCAGCTCGTCGGCCGCGACCAGGCGCTCCTCGTCCGGGTCGTTGGCGAGCCGGGTGCGGATCGAGGAGAGCACGGTGTCGAGCATCTCCTCGGGCGCGACGCCCTCCAGGCAGACCACGAAGACGTGGCCGAACCTGGCCTCGTACGCGGCGTGGGCCGCCCGCAGCGCGGTGTGCGCCGCCTGGCTGCCCGGGGCCCGCATGCCGAGCAGTGGCTGCGGCATCCAGCTCTCGTCGGCCAGGGCCTCGGCGAGGTCGGCCGGGCGGAGGTCGTAGGAGGCCTCGCTGGCGGCGGCCAGCAGGGACTCTATGTCGGGGTACGGCCGGTGGGCGGTGAGCCGCAGGGCCCAGCGGTGGCTGCCGCAGCAGGCCAGCAGGGCCTCCTCGGCGGCGCCGGCGTCGGCCTCGTTGAAGCGGTGCAACCCGAGGAGGGTCGGCTCGGAACTGGGATCGAGCCGCTGT
Source organism: Kitasatospora sp. NPDC059722 (assembly GCF_042733235.1). Lineage (NCBI taxonomy): Bacteria > Bacillati > Actinomycetota > Actinomycetes > Kitasatosporales > Streptomycetaceae > Kitasatospora > Kitasatospora sp. NPDC059722. The sequence goes on along the minus strand of NZ_JBHWGD010000040.1, from coordinate 48,803 downwards.
GGCGGGATGTCGCTGGCCAGCGGGTCCTCCTCGTGAGGGCGGGAAGGTGGCCGGTGAAGGGTCCGGGTGGAGCAGGTGAAGTATGGGGCCGCGGGGTGGCGTCCTGAGCCTGCCGGGCAGCGGCTCAACGCTAGTTGAGCGCTCATCAGTTGGGGAGGGCGCACGCGGATTTCATCCGAACGAGCTATCAAGTTGTGACGTTGACACCTTCGCGTCAGCGCCCTCCCCGTCTTCGTCTGCTAGAGGGCCGCGGACGCTCAGGTGCAGCGCGTCCCGGCGGCCGGCATCGTGCCCGCGGTCAGGTAGGCCTCCAGGGCCTGGTCGATGCAGGCGTTGCCCTTGCCGAACGCGCCGTGGCCCTCGCCCACCCGGGTCAGCAGGGTGGCGCCGGCGAAGCCCTTGGCCAGCGCCTCGGCGGCGGCGTACGGGGTGGCGGGGTCGCCGGTGGAGCCGACGACCAGGATCGGGTCGGCGCCCTCGGCCCGGATGGTGTGCGGCTTCTCGGGGCTCCGGAACGGCCAGCCGTTGCACGAGGACTCGGTGAAGTCCTGCACGTCGACGCCCTTGGTGAGCAGCGGGGCCTGCTCCTGGAGCTGCTTGACGGCCTGCTGGGCGCGCTCGGCCGTGGGGGCCGGGGCGGAGCCGTCGGCGCAGGAGATCGCCGCGTGCGCCTCCTCCATCGGGGAGTAGTGGCCGTTCTCGTCGCGCTCGTCGTAGTCGTCGGCGAAGGCGAGCAGGACGTCGCCCTTGTCGTTCTTCATCGCGACGGAGAGCGCGACGCGCAGATACTGCCAGGTGCTGTTCTCGTCGCCGTAGAGCGCGCCGCGCACGCCCGTCCAGGCGAGGTCGCTGCCGACCTTGCGGCCGTCCTTGGTGGGCAGCGGGTGGTCGCGCAGGCCGTCCAGGAAGTCGGCGGCCTTCTTGGCGGCCTGGCCGGAGTCCTTGCCCAGCGGGCACTCGGCCGCGTGGTTGTCGACGCAGTCGGCGGCGAAGCGCTCGAAGGACTTCTCGAAGCCGGCCTGCTGCTTGACGACCGAGTCGAGCTCGTCGGCGGCGGGGTCGACGGCGCCGTCCAGGACGAGGCGGCCGGCGTTCTTCGGGAACTCCTCGGCGTACAGCGAGCCGAGGTAGGTGCCGTAGGAGACGCCCAGATAGTTGAGCTTCTTGTCGCCGACGGCGGCGCGCAGCACGTCCATGTCGCGGGCGGAGTTGCGGGTGCCGACGAAGGCCAGCAGCTTGCCGGACTTCGCCTGGCAGGCGGCGATGAACTCGGCGTTCTGCTGGTCGGACTGGGCCTTGCGGGCGGCCGGGTCGAGCGGCGAGTCGACCTGGGCCTCGGCGTCGCGCCGCTTGTCGTCCAGGCAGGTGATCGGGGAGCTGGCACCGGTGCCGCGCGGGTCGAAGCCGACCACGTCGAAGCGGCTGTGCAGGGTGCCGGCGAAGTCCTTGGCGCCGTACTTGACCATCTCGACGCCGGAGCCGCCCGGGCCGCCGGGGTTGACCACGAGCGAGCCGATCCGCTGGTCGGGCTTGGTGGCCGGGTACTTGACGAGCGCGAGGTCGAGCGCGTCCTTGGCCGGGTCGGTGTAGTCCAGCGGGACGTGCAGCTTGCCGCACAGCATGGCGGAGACGTCGGCCTTGGCGTCCGCGGCCTTCGGGTCCGGCGGGCAGGGGGCCCAGGTGATCTGCTGGGCGTAGAAGGGCTTGAGCGCCGGGTCGTCCGCCCCGGTCGGCTTCGGCGTCGGGGTGGCCGTCGCGGTGGTGGCGGCGGCGGACGCCGGGCTGCCGGCGGCCTTGTCCTGGGCCGTCGTGGTGTTGTCGTCGCAGGCGGAGGTGAGGAGCAGGGTGCCGGCTGCCAGGGCGGTCAGCAGGACCCGTGGGCGGGCGGCCCGGTTGATGTTCATCGCACGTGTGTATCACTGCCGGGTCACACCGTTGATCAACGGGTGCCGGGCTGCCCGCCGGGGCTCTGATCAGGCGCGATGCACCTTGTGGTTGGCGGCCTGGGCACGCGGGCGGACGACCAGCAGGTCGATGTTCACGTGCGACGGGCGGGTGACCGTCCAGGCGACGGTGTCGGCGACGTCCTCCGACGTCAGTGGCTCGGCGACGCCCGCGTAGACGGCCTCCGCCTTCGCCTCGTCGCCGCCGAAGCGGGTGAGCGCGAAGCCCTCGGACTTCACCATGCCGGGGGCGATCTCGATCACCCGGATCGGCTCGCCGCACAGCTCCAGCCGCAGCGTCGCCGCGATGGTGTGCGCGGCGTGCTTGGCCGCGACGTACCCGCCGCCGCCCTCGTACGCGGCCAGCGCGGCGGTCGAGGAGAGCACCAGCACGGTGCCGTCGCCGGTGGCGCGCAGGGCGGGCAGCAGGGCCTGCGTCACGTGCAGCACGCCGAGCACGTTCACCTCGTACATGGCGCGCCAGTCGGCCGGGTCGCCGTGCTCGACCGAGTCGGCGCCCAGCGCCCCGCCGGCGTTGTTCACCAGGACGTCGACCCGGCCGACCTCGGCGGCGAAGGCGTCCACGGCCGCCCGGTCGGTGACGTCCAGGGTGAAGGCCCGGCCGCCGATCTCCTTGGCGAGCGCCTCCACGCGCTCGGTGCGCCGGGCGGTCAGCACCACGTCGAAGCCCTCGGCGGCCAGCCGGCGGGCCGTCGCCGCGCCGATCCCGCTGCTGGCACCGGTGACCACGGCCACCTTCTGCTCGGTCATTGCCACTCCCTGGGGCTCGTCGATAAAGAGGTACGCACTTCGGTCGTAGGTCCGATCATCTCAATCGCGTCGGCTCCCCGTTCTCCGGCCCGGCAGGCCCTACATTGCGAGCGACGAGCCCCAGCCCGCCGATCCCCGTGGAGGGACCCATGGCAGCCGAGCCGCGCCGTGCCGAGTCAGGCTTCCCGATCGAGCCGCTGTACGGACCGGAGGCGCTGGCCGGGTGGGATCCGGGCAGCCGCCTCGGGAGACCGGGGGAGTTCCCGTACACCCGGGGCGTCTACCCGTCGATGTACACCGGCCGGCCGTGGACGATGCGCCAGTACGCGGGCTTCGGCACCGCGGCCGAGTCCAACGCCCGCTACCGGCAGCTGATCGCCGGCGGCGGCACCGGGCTCTCGGTGGCCTTCGACCTGCCCACCCAGATGGGCTACGACTCGGACGCGGCGCTCGCCGCCGGGGAGGTCGGCAAGGTCGGGGTGGCCGTCGACAGCGTCGAGGACATGGCGGTGCTGTTCGACGGGATCCCGCTGGGCGAGGTGTCCACCTCGATGACCATCAACGCGCCGGCCGGCCTGCTGCTGCTCCTCTACCAACTCGTCGGCGAGGCCCAGGGGGTGGCGCCGGACCGGCTCACCGGGACGATCCAGAACGACGTGCTGAAGGAGTACATCGCGCGCGGCACCTACATCTTCCCGCCCGCCCCCTCGCTGCGGCTGGTCGCGGACGTGTTCCGGTACTGCCGGGCGGAGATCCCGCGCTGGAACACCATCTCGATCTCCGGCTACCACATGGCCGAGGCCGGGGCCGGTCCGGCGCAGGAGATCGCCTTCACCCTGGCCAACGGCATCGCGTACGTGCGCACCGCGCTCGCCGCCGGGATGGCCGTCGACGACTTCGCGCCCCGGCTCTCCTTCTTCTTCGTGGCCCGCACCACGCTGCTGGAGGAGGTCGCCAAGTTCCGCGCCGCGCGCCGCATCTGGGCCCGGGTGATGCGCCAGGAGTTCGGCGCCCGGGACCCCCGCTCGCAGATGCTGCGCTTCCACACCCAGACCGCCGGGGTGCAGCTCACCGCCCAGCAGCCCGAGGTGAACCTCGTCCGGGTCTCGGTGCAGGCGCTCGCCGCGGTGCTCGGCGGCACCCAGTCGCTGCACACCAACAGCTTCGACGAGGCGATCGCGCTGCCCACCGAGAAGGCCGCCCGGCTCGCCCTGCGCACCCAGCAGGTCCTCGCGTTCGAGACCGACGTGACCGCCACCGTCGACCCGTTCGCCGGCTCCTACGTCGTCGAGTCGCTGACCGACGAGGTGGAGGCCGCCGCCCTCGCCCTGATGGCCCGGGTGGAGGAGCTGGGCGGTGCGGTGGCCGCGATCGAGAGCGGCTACCAGAAGGCGGAGATCGAGCGCACCGCCTACCGCGTCCAGCAGGAGACCGACGCCGGCGAGCGGACGGTGGTCGGCGTCAACCGCTTCCAGCTGGACGCCGAGGAGCCGTACCAGCCGCTGCGGGTGGACCCGGCGATCGAGCGGCAGCAGGCCGGGCGCCTCGCCCGGCTGCGCGCCGAGCGCGACGCGAGCGCGGTGGACCGGACGCTGAACGCGCTGCGTCGGACCGCCGAAGGAGGGGAGAACGTGCTCTATCCCATGAAGGACGCGCTGGCGGCCCGCGCTACCGTCGGCGAGGTGTGCGACGCGCTGCGCGAGGTGTGGGGCACGTACGCGCCGGTGGAACGCTTCTGACTATCCGTCAAACACGCAAAGGCCGTGACCGCCGCCCCGGGTGATCGTTGCACAGGACAAGCAACCCGGGGAAGGCGGCTGAAACGAGATGTCATACCCACCTGTCCGGCCGGTATGCGCCCATCCGGGGACTAATTTTCCGGAAGTCGGGCCAAGAACCCCCGACAGGCCTATCCTTGGGGAGATGAACCGTCCTGAGCCCGCTCAGCCGGGCGCCACTCTGTCCGCTGCCCGTCCCGCCGCCGAACTGCGCGCCCGGGTCAGGAGGCTGGAGCCAGAGCTGATCGCCTTCCGCCGCGATCTGCACCGGCACCCGGAGCTGGGCCGCCAGGAGTTCCGCACCACCGGCCTGATCCGCGACCGGCTGGTGGCGGCCGGTCTCACCCCCCGGGTGCTGCCCGGCGGCACCGGCCTGATCGTCGACATCGTCCCCGCCGGGACGGCCCCCGGCACCGGGATCCTCGCCTTCCGCGCCGACATCGACGCGCTGCCGATCGACGACGCCAAGACCGACGTCCCCTACCGCTCGACCGTCCCCGGCCGGGCCCACGCCTGCGGCCACGACGTGCACACCGCGGTTGTGCTCGGCACCGCGCTGGTGCTGGCCGACGCCGCCCGCAGCGGCGAGCTGCGCCGCCCGGTCCGGCTGGTGTTCCAGCCGGCCGAGGAGGTCATGCCCGGCGGCGCGCTGGACGTCATCAAGGCCGACGGGATGGACGGCGTCGAGCGGATCTTCGCCGTGCACTGCGACCCGAAGGTCGAGGTGGGCCGCATCGCGCTGCGCACCGGGGCCATCACCTCCGCCTGCGACCGCCTGGTGCTCCACCTGGACGGCCCCGGCGGGCACACCGCCCGGCCGCACCTGACCACCGACCTGGTGACCGCGATCGCCCGGATGGCCGCCGACCTGCCGGCCGCGTTCGCCCGCCGGATGGACCCGCGGTGGGGCGTCAGCCTGGTCTGGGGCCGGATCGCCTCCGGCTCCGCGCCCAACGTCATCCCGCAGCACGCCGAACTGGAGGGCACCATCCGCTGCCTGGAGCTGGACGGCTGGCGGGAGGCGCCGGACGTCCTGCACGACCTGATCGCCAAGGTCGCCGAGACCTACCGGGCGAAGTGGACGCTCGACTACCACCGCGGGGTGCCGCCGGTGGTGAACGAGGCGGTCTCCGTCGCCCTCCTGGACGAGGCCATGACGGCCCGGTTCGGCCGGGGCGGCGAGCAGGTGGTCGAGAGCACCGAACAGAGCCTGGGCGGCGAGGACTTCTCCTGGTACCTGGAGCACGCCCCGGGCGCGCTGGCCCGGTTGGGCGTCCGCGCCCCCGGCGACACCTCCGTCCGCGACCTGCACCAGGGCCGCTTCGACGTGGACGAGCGGGCGATCGGGATCGGTGCGGAACTGTTCGCGGCGCTGGCGCTGGAGGTCGACGGGAGCTGACCCGCATCCGCGCGCGTGCGGCCGTCGCGTGGCGGAGACGTCGGGATCCGGGGTTTCGGCGCTGTTCCGTAAACTGGAGCGCACCAGTTCCGGATCACCGTCCGCGCACGGGAAATGGGCCTCGGGGCGACCGTCAGACCACGGTTTGATAACAACCCGAATGCTCCGGCACCCCGTAACACAACCGTGTTCTACGCGCGTTACGGTGGCGTCCGACCACGCTAATCGGGTGCGTGTGAGAAGGAGAAACTCCCTTGCGCCGTTCAATGAAGCTCGCCGCGGTTGTGCTCTCGGGTTCCCTGGGCATGGCCTCGCTCGCCGCTTGCGGCGCAAAGAGCACTGACAACACCTCCTCCGGCTCGTCCTCCGACGGCGGCCTCAAGGTCGGTATGGCCTACGACATCGGCGGCCGTGGCGACCAGTCGTTCAACGACTCCGCCGCCCGCGGTCTCGACAAGGCCAAGTCCGACCTCGGCGTCTCGGTCACCGAGGCCGAGGCCAAGGCCGGCGAGGCCGAGGCGGACAAGGAGACCCGCCTCAAGAACCTGATCGACGCCGGTTACAAGACCGTCATCGCGGTCGGGTTCGTGTACCAGCCGGCCGTCAACAAGATCGCCAAGGACAACCCGGACGTCAAGTTCGCGATCATCGACTCGCACGACGACGCCCAGCCGGCCAACGTCACCTCGCTCGTCTTCGCCGAGCAGGAGGGCTCCTACCTCGCCGGTGTGGCCGCCGCGCTGAAGACCAAGACCAAGCACGTCGGCTTCATCGGCGGTGTGCAGACCGAGCTGATCAAGAAGTTCGAGGCCGGTTACCGCGCGGGCGTCAAGTCCGTCGACCCGCAGATGCCGGTCGAGGTCACCTACCTCACCACGCCCCCGGACTTCTCCGGCTTCGCCTCGCCCGACAAGGGCAAGGAGGCCGCGCAGGGCCAGCTCGACAAGGGCGCGGACGTCATCTACTCCGCCGCCGGCTCCTCCGGCAATGGCGCCATCGAGGCCGTCGCCAACAAGCAGGGCGCCCTGGCCATCGGCGTCGACTCCGACCAGGCCACCCAGCCGGCCCTGGCGAAGTACAAGAACAGCATCCTCACCTCGATGGTGAAGAACGTCGACAACGCGGTGTTCTCGTACATCCAGTCGGTCAAGCAGGGTGCCCCGTTCACCGGCACCAAGCTCTTCGACCTGAAGGCCGACGGTGTCCAGCTCGCCACCACCGGTGGCAAGATCGACGACATCAAGACCCAGCTGGACGCCGCCGCCAACGCGATCAAGACCGGCGCCACCACCGTCCCGACCGCGCCCGCCCAGTAAGGCGCCGCGCGGCCCGGACGTCGTAGCGGCTGCCGCCTGCCCGGCAGCGCGATGATGGGCACAGCAACACGGGAGGGGCCCGGCAGGGTGCGCTCAACGCGTACCCCCGGGCCCCCTTCCGTCCCCCCTCACTTCCCCGCTCCCCCCTTTTGGCCCTCCCAGCGCAACGACGCGCCTCCAGACCACCAGGAGATCGCCATCACCGCATCCGACCCCGTCCCCCTGCGCAAGGACGGAACCCCCAGCGCGGGGACGGCGACCACGGCCGTCGAACTGCGCGGTATCACCAAGCGCTTCCCCGGAGTCGTGGCCAACCACGACATCAACCTCACCGTCCGCGGTGGCACCGTGCACGCCCTCATGGGCGAGAACGGCGCCGGCAAGTCGACGCTGATGAAGATCCTCTACGGCATGCAGAAGCCGGACGAGGGCACCATCGCGATCAACGGCGAGCAGTGCGAGTTCAATTCCCCGGGCGACGCCATCGCCCGCGGCATCGGCATGGTGCACCAGCACTTCATGCTCGCCGACAACCTCACGGTGTGGGAGAACGTCGTCCTCGGCGGCGAGAGCCTCTACGGCATCGGCGCCAAGGCCAAGGCGAAGATCAAGGAGATCTCCGACCAGTACGGCCTGGGCGTGCGCCCGGACGCGCTGGTCGAGGACCTCGGCGTCGCCGACCGCCAGCGCGTCGAGATCCTCAAGGTGCTCTACCGCGGCGCCCGGATCCTGATCCTCGACGAGCCCACCGCCGTCCTCGTCCCGCAGGAGGTCGACGCGCTGTTCGACAACCTGCGGGAGCTGAAGTCCGAGGGCGTCACCGTCATCTTCATCTCGCACAAGCTGCACGAGGTGCTCGCGGTCGCCGACGCGATCAGCGTCATCCGCCGCGGCACCACGGTCGGCGACGCGGACCCGAAGTCCGTGACCGCCCGCCAGCTCGCCGAGATGATGGTCGGCGCCGAGCTGCCCTCCCCGGAGAGCCGCGAGTCGACCGTCACCAGCACCGAGATGCTGGACGTCCAGGGCCTGCGGATCGCCAAGACCGACGCCGAGGGCATCGAGCGCGTCGTCCTCGACGACATCTCGCTGACCATCCGCAAGGGCGAGGTCCTCGGCATCGCCGGTGTCGAGGGCAACGGCCAGGCCGAACTGGTCGAGGCCATCATGGGCATGCTCCCGCTGGACGCCGGCACCGTCACCCTCGACGGCAAGGACCTGTCCGGCAGCCTCACCCGCGCCCGTCGCGAGGCCGGCATCGGCTACATCCCCGAGGACCGCCACCGCCACGGCCTGCTGCTGGAGGCCCCGCTCTGGGAGAACCGGATCCTCGGTCACGTCACCGAGAAGCCGAACTCCAACGGCCCGCTGCTCGACCCGGCCGGGGCCCGGCAGGACACCTGGCGCATCGTCCGGGAGTTCGACGTCCGCACCCCGGGCATCGAGGTCACCGCGGCCTCCCTCTCCGGCGGCAACCAGCAGAAGCTGATCATCGGCCGCGAGATGGCCCACGAGCCCAAGCTGCTGATCGCCGCGCACCCCACCCGCGGCGTGGACGTCGGCGCGCAGGCGCAGATCTGGGAGCACATCCGGGTCGCGCAGCGCAACGGCCTGGCCGTGCTGCTGATCTCCGCCGACCTGGACGAGCTCATCGGCCTCTCCGACACCATCCGGGTCATCTACCGCGGCCGCCTGGTCGCCGACGCCGACCCGGCCACCGTCACCGCCGAGGACCTGGGCACCGCGATGACCGGTGCGGCCCGCGGCCACCTGGAGTCCGACCCGGAGGCCGTCGCCGCCGCGCAGGCCGTCGCGGCCGAGGGCACCACGGTCGAGGACGCGCACCCGCACACCGACACCGCCGACGACGCCGAGGCGGGGGAGTAACCCACATGACCAGTCCCAACCCCCCTGCCGCCAAGCGCAGTCTGGCGCAGCGGATCAGCGGTGAGCGGATCGTGTTCGCACTGGCGGCGCCGGTGCTCGCGGTCCTGCTCTCGGTGACGATCTGCTCGATCCTGCTGGCGACCTCGGGCAAGAACCCGTTCGACGCGTGGAACGTGATGATCACGTACGCCACCAAGTCGGACGGCCAGGTGGCGATCCTCAACCGGGCCACCACCTACTACCTGGCCGCCGCGGCCGCCGCGTTCGGGTTCCGGATGAACCTGTTCAACATCGGCGTCGAGGGCCAGTACCGCGTCGCGGCGCTGTTCACGGCGTACGTCGGCAGCCAGATCGACCTGCCGTCGTTCATCCAGATCCCGCTGCTGCTGATCACCGCCATGCTGGCCGGTGGCCTGTACGCGGCGATCGCCGGTGCGCTGAAGGTCTTCCGCGGCGTCAGCGAGGTCATCGCGACCATCATGCTGAACGCCATCTCGATCGCGATCGTCGGTCTGCTCCTCGTCCCGGGCATCTTCGCCCCGAAGGTCAGCAGCACCAGCAACTCGATCCAGACCAGCCCGGTCTCGCAGTCCAGCCACTTCTTCTCGATCAACACGGCCGGCGGCGACCTCTGGGGCTTCCTGTTCATCGCGATCCTGGTCGGCGTGGTCTTCCAGTTCGTGCTGACCCGCACCCGCTTCGGCTTCGACCTGCGCGCCACCGGCCGCTCGGAGAGCGCCGCGACCGCGTCGGGCGTGAACGTCAAGCGGATGGTCATGATCTCGATGGCCGTCTCCGGCGCCATCGCCGGTCTGATCGGCCTGCCCGAACTGCTGCAGAACTCGTTCTACTTCGGCCAGAGCTTCCAGGCCGGTCTCGGCTTCCTCGGGATCTCGGTCGCGCTGCTGGGCCGCAACAGCCCGCTCGGCATGGCCTTCGCGGCGCTGCTGTTCGCGTTCCTGGACGCCACCGGCTCGCAGCTGCCGCTGAACGGCGGCTTCCCGTTCGAGATCGTCGCGGTCATGCAGGGCACCATCGTCATCTGCGTCGTCGTCGCGTACGAGCTCGTGCGCCGCTACGGCCTGAAGCGCCAGCAGCAGAAGGTCGGCGCCCAGCTCGCCGCCCAGCTCGCGGCCACGGAGAAGAAGGAGGTGTCGGCATGAGCACGGCCACCGCTGCCGCTCGTCCCAAGGCGCCCGGTGCGCCCGCCAAGAAGCGCAAGCTGTCCTGGCCGGTCGTGCTGCTGCTGATCGCCGGCGCCCTCGCGCTCTTCTCCGCCGTGGGCATGGCCACCGGCAACCACTCGCTGACCTCCTCCGGTCAGATCACCGCCGCGCTCAGCGCCGCCGTGCCGATCGGCATGGCCGGTCTCGGCGGTCTGTGGTCCGAGCGGGCCGGCGTGGTCAACATCGGCCTCGAAGGCATGATGGTCGCCGGCACCTTCTGCGGCGCCTGGGCCGGCTACCTGGTGAACCCGTGGGTCGGCCTGCTGGCCGGCATGGCCGGCGGCGCCCTCGGCGGCCTGCTGCACGCGGTCATCACCGTCACCTTCGGCGTCGACCACATCGTCTCCGGCGTCGGCATCAACCTGCTGATCCCCGGCATCTGCGCGTACGTCAACCGGATCTACTACAAGGACTACGTCGCCGTCGGTGCCGGCGCCAACCAGTCCCCGCCGGCCGACCCGCTGCCGTACATCACCATCCCGGGTCTGTCGCCCTGGCTGGACGGCATCGAGAAGCACCACTGGTTCTTCGTCTCGGACGTCGCCGGCGTGGTCGGCGGAATGGTCACCAACATCTCGGTGGTCGTGGTCCTGGCCGGTGCGCTGATCGTGGTCAGCTACTTCGCGCTCTGGCGCACGGTGTTCGGCCTGCGACTGCGCTCCTGCGGTGAGAACCCGACCGCGGCCGAGTCGCTGGGCGTCAACGTCTACAAGTACAAGTACCTGGCGGTCATGGCCTCCGGCGCCTTCGCGGGCCTCGGCGGCGCGTACCTCTCGCTGGTCGCCGCGCACTTCTACAAGGACGGCCAGACCAACGGCCGCGGCTTCATCGGCCTCGCGGCGATGATCTTCGGCAACTGGATGCCGGGCGGGCTCTCCATGGGCGCCGGGCTGTTCGGCTTCACCGACAGCCTCCAGCTGCGTGACCCGCAGTCGGTGCACGTGCTGATCCTGACCGTCTCCATCGCGATGGGCCTCCTCGCGCTGTGGCAGCTGTACCGCCGCAAGTACACCGCCGTGGTGATCTCGCTGGTGGTCGCCGGCGGCCTCGGCGCCTGGTACGCGCTCACCGACGAGGTGCAGCGCCCGCTGATCGTCGCGACGCCGTACGTGATCACCCTCGTGGTGCTCTCGCTGGCCTCGCAGCGCCTGCGGATGCCCAAGGCGGACGGCCAGATCTACCGCAAGGGCCAGGGCAAGTGACGGCCCCCGTGATCGACTGGGAGCGGCTGCGTGACGCCGCGCGCGAGGCCATGACCCGCGCGTACGCGCCGTACAGCAAGTTCCCGGTCGGCGCGGCCGCGCTGGTGGACGACGGGCGGCTGGTCACCGGCTGCAACGTCGAGAACGCCTCGTACGGGCTCGGACTGTGCGCCGAGTGCGGGCTGGTGTCCGCGCTGCACGCCAGTGGCGGCGGCCGGCTGACCGCGTTCACCTGCGTGGACGGCTCCGGCGAGCTGCTCATGCCGTGCGGGCGCTGCCGCCAGCTGCTGTACGAGCACGGCGGGCCCGACCTGCTGGTCGACCTGGCCTCCGGCGTGAAGCCGATGAGCGAGGTCCTGCCCGACGCGTTCGGGCCGGAGCGGCTCTAGCATCTGCATTTGTTACGCGCGTAGAGTGTCGCGAGTGGGCCGCAACCCGGTCATCTCGCGACACTCTTCGCTTTTTGAATCCCCTCTTGGAGCACGCATGGACGCCATCTCCGTCATCAGGACCAAGCGCGACCGCGGAGAGCTGAGCGACGCTCAGATCGACTGGGTCATCGACGCCTACACCCGCGGCGAGGTCGCCGACGAGCAGATGTCCGCCCTGGCCATGGCCATCCTGCTGAACGGCATGAAGCCGCGCGAGATCAGCCGCTGGACCGAGGCCATGATCCGTTCCGGCGTCCGGATGGACTTCTCCTCGCTCCCGCTGCCCACCAGCGACAAGCACTCCACCGGCGGCGTCGGCGACAAGATCACCCTCCCGCTCGCCCCGCTCGTCGCCGCCTGCGGCGCCGCCGTCCCGCAGCTCTCCGGCCGCGGCCTCGGCCACACCGGCGGCACCCTCGACAAGCTGGAGTCCATCCCCGGCTGGCGCGCGCTGCTCTCCAACGACGAGATGATGGACGTCCTGCGCGGCGCCGGCGCCGTCATCTGCGCCGCCGGCGACGGCCTCGCGCCCGCAGACAAGAAGCTGTACGCGCTGCGCGACGTCACCGGCACGGTCGAGGCCATCCCGCTGATCGCCTCCTCGATCATGTCCAAGAAGATCGCCGAGGGCACCGGCGCGCTCGTCCTCGACGTCAAGGTCGGCTCCGGCGCGTTCATGAAGAACCTCGACGACGCCCGCGAGCTCGCCCGCACCATGGTCGGCCTCGGCACCACCGCCGGCGTCAACACCGTCGCCCTGCTCACCGACATGTCGACCCCGCTCGGCCTCACCGCCGGCAACGCGCTGGAGGTCCGCGAGTCGGTCGAGGTGCTGGCGGGCGGCGGCCCGGCCGACGTCGTCGAGCTCACCCTCGCGCTCGCCCGCGAGATGCTCGCCGCGGCCGGCGTGCACGGCAAGGACCCGGCGGACGCGCTGCGCGACGGCTCGGCGATGGACCACTGGCGCCGCATGATCACCGCCCAGGGCGGCGACGTCGACGCGCCGCTGCCGGTCGCCCGCGAGCAGCACGTCATCCCGGCCCCCGCCTCCGGCGTGCTCACCACGCTCGACGCGTACGCCGTCGGCGTCAGCGCCTGGCGCCTGGGCGCCGGCCGCGCCCGCAAGGAGGACCCGGTGCAGGCCGGCGCGGGCATCGAGATGCACGCCAAGCCCGGTGACACCGTCGTGGCCGGCCAGCCGCTGCTGACCCTGCACACCGACACCCCCGAGCGCTTCGAGTACGCCATCGAGGCCCTCGCCGGCGGCATCGAGGTCGCCCCCGAGGGCACCGCGTTCACCGCGAACCCGATCGTCCTCGACCGCATCGCGTAGTCGTGCGGAGGGCCCTGGCGGAGCGGTGCCGCCAGGGCCCTTCTCGTTCTCCGCTGTGCGGCGACTGTTCGGCCGCGGCGAGGACGGTCTTGAGGAAGGTGGCCGTGGCGGATTCCGCTGCTGTTCGTACGAACTGACCGAAGGAACCTACGGCAGGTCGGGCGGGTGTCAGCCGTAGGTGAGCAGACCGCTGGTGTCGAGGGTCCAGGGGCCGACGGTGATCTTGTCTCCGAAGTTGAACTTCTCGCGGGACTCGTAGCCGGGCTCCGAGTGCACGATGCCGGTGCCGTCGCGGGGATCGATGATCAGGTAGAACGGGATGCCCATGGCCGAGTAGTCGCGGACTTTGTTGTGGTAGTCGTTGTCGGGGTTGGACTTGGAGACGATCTCCACGACGAGCAGCACCTCGTGCGGGAGAACTGCCGGCTGCTCCCCCTCCAGGGTCGCTTCGGGGAAGACCATCACGTCCGGGTTGCGTAGCTGGCCGAGCCCCGCGTCCTCAAGATCCGCGCCGTGGTAGGCGATGTGGCCGGGATTCGTGTCCGGCAACTGGGCATTGAGCTGTCGGGAGATGCGCAGCACGGCGAGTTCGTGGCGCTTCACCGGCGACATCGTCATCACGATCGCGCCGTTGGCGATTTCGATCTTCCCTGTTCCCGGAATCCGGGGCAGTTGGTCGGCGATCTCCCGCAGCCGGGCGTACGCAGCCGGATCGATGCTCATGTTCCGGAGTCTATCGGCGCCGACTGTCAAGAGCTCGGGACTGCTCGGCGGGTGGTATATGCCTGCCGGGTGGCGTAGAGGGTGACGGCGGCGGCGAGGGTCATGGCGGTGAGGCCGACGGTGGCGGCGCCGGGCCAGCCGGTGGCGTGGTAGGCGTCGGCGCCGATCGTGCCGCCGAGGCTGTTGCCCAGGTAGTAGGCGATCAGGTAGAGGGCGGAGGCCTGGGCGCGGCCCTCCGTCGCGGTGCGGCCGACGGCGGACGAGGCGGTGGCGTGGCCGGCGAAGAAGCCGGCGGTGATCAGGACCAGGCCGAGCAGGGCGCAGACCAGGGAGTCGGCCAGGGACAGCAGGAGCCCGGCGGCGGTCACGCCGATGGAGACGTAGAGGGCGCCGCGCCGGCCCAGGCGGCCGGAGAGCCGGCCGGCGGCGGCCGAGGTGCCGGTGCCGACCAGGTAGACGACGAAGATCGAGGCGGCGACCGACTCCGGCAGGTGGAAGGGGGCGCCGATCAGCCGGTAGCCGACGGTGTTGTAGACCGCGCCGAACACAGCCATGAACAGCAGCCCGAGCGCGTACAGCCGGACCAGCAGCGGGTTGCGCAGGTGCCGTCCGACGGTCCGGGCGAGGGCGCGCGGGTCCACCGGGGCCGGGGTGAAGTGTCGGGCGGCGGGGATGAGCAGCCGGAACGCGAGCACCGCGAGCAGCGCGAGGACGGCGGAGGCGGCGAGGCCCCAGCGCCAGCCGAACGCGGCGGCGGTCCAGCCGGACAGCAGTCGGCCGCCCATGCCGCCGATGCTGTTGCCGGCCACGTACAGGCCCATCGCGGAGGCCAGCGCGCTCGGGTGGACCTCCTCGGCGAGGTAGGCCATCGCCGTGGCGGGGAGCCCGGCGAGGGCGGCGCCCTGGAGGACGCGCAGGACGACGAGCGTGGTGAGGTCGGGCGCGAACGGCAGGGCGAGGGCGAGGGCGGAGGCGGCGAGCGTGGAGGCCGTCATCACGGCGGTGCGGCCGTACCGGTCGGACAGCGCGCTCGCGGGCAGGAGTCCGAGGGCGAGTCCGAGGGTGGCGGCGGAAGCGGTCCAGCTGGCCTGACCGGGCGTGAGGTCGAGGTCGGCGGAGAGGACCGGCAGCAGGCCCTGGGTGGAGTAGAGCAGGACGAACGTGGCGACCCCGGCGGCGAACAGGGCGAG
This sequence comes from Kitasatospora sp. NPDC059722, assembly GCF_042733235.1. Lineage (NCBI taxonomy): Bacteria > Bacillati > Actinomycetota > Actinomycetes > Kitasatosporales > Streptomycetaceae > Kitasatospora > Kitasatospora sp. NPDC059722. The sequence continues at coordinate 33,604 of NZ_JBHWGD010000040.1, read as the reverse complement.
GTTGGCGCGGCGGAACGCGCGCTGGCCGGGGCGGTGGCGGTCGTCGTGGGTCGGGACGCGGGCGGCGGAGGCATCCGGGGCGGGCACGGATGCCCTGGTATCGGCGGGCTGCATGACGTCGACGTTAGGCCTGCCGGGTTGATGCGTCCAATGCATGAACACTGGATGATCGATGCACTAGCGCATGAGTCGAGGATGGTGGCGGGATGACCGCGGAGGAAGCGGCGAACGGCACGGAGCAGCCCCGGTACCGGCCGGCCGAGCTGGGGCCCGGCCTGCCGGCCGTTCAACTGGCGCCGCGGCTGGCCCAGTTCGCGGCCGTGGCCCGGCTGGAGCACGTGACGCAGGCGGCGGCGGTGCTCGGCATGCCGCAGCCGACGCTGTCGCGGTCGGTGGCGCGGCTGGAGGAGGAGCTGGGGGTGGAGCTGCTGGCCCGTCAGGGCCGGACGGTCCGGCTGACCAGGGCGGGGCGGCTGCTGCTGGCCTCGGTGGAGCGGGCGCTGGCCGAGGTCGAGCGCGGCGCCGAGGCGGCCCGGGCGGAGGCGGACCCGTCGGTCGGGCGGGTGGCGTTCGGTTTCCTGCACACGATGGGGACGGACGCCGTCCCCGCGCTGCTGCGGGACTTCCGGGTGGCGCACCCGCAGGTGCGGTTCCAGCTGGTGCAGGACTACGTCGGCGCGATGCTGGAGCGGCTGCTGGACGGCGAGCTGGACCTGTGCCTGGTGGCGCCGCTGCCCGACGACCCGGCCTTCGCCGCCCGCCCGCTGGACGAGCAGCGGCTGCACCTGGTCGTCCCGGCGGACCACCGGCTGGCCGGGCGGCGGCGGATCCGGCTCGCGGAGGTGGCGGAGGAGACGTTCGTCGGGCTGGAGGAGGGGTACGGGCTGCGGGCGATCACGGACGGGTTCTGCGCGGAGGCCGGGTTCGTGCCGCGGCTGGCCTTCGAGGGGGAGGAGGCGGAGACGCTGCGCGGGCTGGTGGCGGCCGGGCTCGGGGTGGCGCTGCTGCCGCCGGCGCTGGTGCCGCGGCCGGGGGTGGTGGAGCTGGAGGTGACGGCGCCGCGGACCCGGCGGGCGATCGGGCTGGCCTGGGCGGCGGGGCGGCCGCTGACGCCGCCGGTGCGGGCGTTCCGGGACTTCGTGCTGTCGCGGCGCGGGCGGCTGCTCGAACACGACTGAAACCCGCGGATTCCCGCGCTGAACCTCGGGGCGGGGTGCGGCGAACTCCGCGGGAGGGGGGGTTGCCGATCTCGCTTTGTCCCGGGATATGGGACGGGACTGACCCGAGCGGTGGAATTCCCGGTGGACTTTCGGCGAACCGGCCGTGTGGGGAGTGGTGGGTCTACGCGCGTAGGGTCTATATTTCCGCAATGGAGAAGCAGATCCCTGTCACCACCGCGGGCACCGGCCCGCGCATCCCCACCCCCGACCAGATCCGCCGCGCGCCGAAGGTGCTCCTGCACGACCACCTCGACGGCGGGCTGCGCCCGGAGACCATCGTCGAGCTGGCCGCCGCCGTCGGCTACGCGGGCCTTCCCACCACCGACCCCAAGGAACTCGGCGAGTGGTTCCGCGAGGCCGCCGACTCCGGCTCGCTCGTCCGCTACCTGGAGACGTTCGCGCACACCTGCGCCGTCATGCAGACCCGGGACGCCCTGATCAAGGTCGCCGCGGACTGCGCCGAGGACCTGGCCGCCGACGGCGTCGTCTACGCCGAGGTCCGCTACGCCCCCGAGCAGCACCTGGAGGCCGGCCTGAGCCTGGACGAGGTCGTCGAGGCCGTCCAGGAGGGCTTCCGCCTCGGCGAGGCCAACGCCCGCGCGGCCGGCCACCGCATCCGCATCGGCACCCTGATCACCGCGATGCGGCACGCCGCCCGCTCGCAGGAGATCGCCGAGCTGGCCAACCGCCACCGGGACTCGGGCGTCGTCGGCTTCGACATCGCGGGCGCCGAGGCCGGCTACCCCCCCACCCGCCACCAGGCCGCCTTCGACTACCTCAAGGGCGAGAACAACCACTTCACCATCCACGCGGGCGAGGCCTTCGGCCTGCCGTCGATCTGGGAGGCCCTGCAGTGCTGCGGCGCCGACCGGCTCGGCCACGGCGTGCGGATCGTCGACGACATCACGGTGAACGAGGACGGCAGCGTCGAGCTCGGCCGCCTGGCCGCGTACGTGCGCGACAAGCGCATCCCGCTGGAGATGTGCCCGACCTCCAACCTCCAGACGGCCGCCGCGGTCTCGTACGCCGAGCACCCGATCGGGCTGCTCAGCCGGCTGAAGTTCCGGGTCACCGTGAACACCGACAACCGCCTCATGAGCGGCACCAGCATGAGCCAGGAGTTCGGCCACCTGGTGGACGCCTTCGGCTACACGCTGGGCGACATGGAGTGGTTCACGGTGAACGCGATGAAGTCGGCGTTCCTGCCGTTCGACGAGCGGCTCGCGATGATCAGCGACGTGATCAAGCCGGGCTACGCCGAGCTCAAGGCCGAGTGGCTGTTCAGCACGGGCGGCGGCCAGGGCTGATCGGGTCCGGAGCGGCCTGGGGGTGAGTCCCGGATGAACGCCGCTGCCTCGCAGGGCAGTTGGCGTTCATCCGACTACTCACTCGGGTGAGTGAACGCCTTTTGGTCCTCGCACGACCGGCTCACTACGGTGTGCCAGTCATCGCCGACAGGCCGTGGCGGACGCTCGGCCGTCCGTTCCCGCGTGTCGCGTCGGCCACCGACGAGGACTCAAGGGGACGAATTCATGAAGCAGGCTCTCAAGGCCGCCGGCACCGCGGCGCTCGGCATCGCCATCGCAGCGGTCGGCGTCGGCACCGCGTCCGCGGACGCCCCCGCGCCCGGCGGCGTCGGGCTGCCCACCACGGCGCTGCAGAACCCCGCGGTCACCGGCGCGGTCACCGACACCGCCAACAAGCTGCCCGGCGGCGACAAGGTCACCGGCACCCTCGGCCCGCTGGCCCCGAGCGCCGGGCAGGCCGCCCCCGCTCCGGCCGCGCCCGCGGAGGCCGCTCCGGTCGCCGGCGTCACCCAGACGCGCGCCGCGGTGCCGAGCATCCCCGGCCTCGACAAGACCCCCATCGGCGGGCTGACCGGCGCCCTGCCGGGCGGCCTGGGCTGACCGTTCCACCCGCACGGCGACGGGCCGCGCACCCCGGTGATCCCGGTGGTGCGCGGCCCGTCGCCGTGCGTCACGGCTCCTGGGGGAGCAGCACCCAGAGCGCCAGGTAGATCAGGAACTGCGGGCCGGGCAGCAGGCACGAGGCCAGGAAGATCAGCCGGACCGTCCAGGCCGACAGGCCGAAGCGCTCGGCGATCCCGGCGCAGACGCCGGCGATGACGCGGTTGTGACGGGGGCGGGCGAGGCGCGGGCTCATGGTGCTCTCCGTGGAGTCGTGCCCGGTCCGGCCTCTCCGGCGGGCGTACTTCCATGCTCCGCCGCCGCCGGCCCGGAATCCTCCGCCCACCAGGCGATTCGCCCGCCCCGCGTCTCACCGGCGAGGCGTACCCGCGAGTCGGGGCCCCCTCAGGGTCCACCCCGAGTCCCCGCGGGCGGGTACCCCCGGTGCGGGGGTCAGTTCGTTTGTGGGGGCTGCTGGGGCTGGGCGTAGGGGTTGTCCGCGACGGGCCGGGCGGGCGGGATGGTCGGGATGGTCGGGGCGGGCTGGGCGGGCTGGGGCGCCGGGGCGACGGGGGAGGGCTGGGGTGCCGGGGCGACGGGGGAGGGCTGGAGCGGCTGGGCGTTCGGGTCGTGGGCCGGCGGCGCCGGCGGCTGGGCCGGCTGTGGGGCCGCCGGGGCGGTGCGGCGGTTGACCACGGCCTTCACGGAGCCGGCGATCAGCAGGACCGGCAGGATGAAGGCCTGGAAGTAGATGTGGTAGACGTCCTCGTCGAAGACGAAGCCCAGGTAGTAGGCGTAGCCGGCGAACGCGGCACCGGCGAGGATGTTGAGGACCCGCCAACCGCCCTTCTGGCCGCCGACGTTGATGGCCCCCAGGATCACCATGGCGATGCCGCTGACGGCCATCAGGGCGACGTACCAGGAGAACAGGGAGTGGTTGCCGAAGTCGAGGTTGTTCAACGCGGGATCCTGTGGGCTGGAATGAGAAACGGTGAACCGTCGGGGACGAGAGCGCACGGTACTTGAGGCGTCCGGCATCCGTCTCGGGCCTTTCGTCACGGAGTCGTCGTGTTCTGCTGTAATCCGGCTGAGAGGGTGGGGAAATGACTGACTATGAGGTGCTGCGGGTCTTTTGCGGGCCCGGCGGGGAGTGCGGGAACGCTCTCGGCGTGGTGCGGGACGGGGCGTCGGTGCCGGGCCGCGACGAGCGGCAGGCGGTGGCCCGGGAGCTCGGGTTCAGCGAGACGGTGTTCGTCGACGACCCGGTGCGGGGCGTGATCGACATCTACACGCCCACGCTGCGGCTGCCGTTCGCCGGGCACCCGTGCGTCGGGACGGGCTGGCTGCTCGGGGTGGACCGCCTCGTGACGCCCGCCGGCGAGGTGGGCGTCCGGCGGGAGGACGGGCTGACGCTGATCGAGGCGCGCGCCGACTGGGCGCCGCCGCGCACCCTGCGGCAGTACGGGTCGGCGGCGGAGGTGGACGCGCTGGAGGTGCCGCCGCCGGGCGAGTGGATCTACGCGTGGGCCTGGCAGGACGAGGCGGAAGGGACGGTCCGGGCGCGCGGCTTCCCCGGGCGCGACGACGGCATCGACGAGGACGAGGCGACGGGCGCGGCGGCGCTGCTGCTGACCGCGCGGCTCGGGCGGGCGCTGACCGTCACGCAGGGCCGGGGCTCGCGGATCGTGACCGCGCTGCGCGGGGCCGGGCTGATCGAGGTCGGCGGCCTGGTGCTCAGGGAGCCGGCTCGGCCGACGCCCGGGCGGCCGGGACCGGAGTGATCGCGGCGGCGACCGGGGGGCTCACCAGGCTGGTCATCTTCGAGGTCTTCGGGGCCTTCGCAGCCTTTGCCGCCTTCGCAGCCTTCGCGGCCTGAGGAACGCCCTCCGTCGCCCCCTCGGGCCCGCGGGCCCGGGGCCGCCGCTCCCGCACCAGCCGCCGCAGCGCCGGGACGAGGGCCACGTGCGTCACGGCGACGCCGATCACCGCGAGCAGTATGTGGTCGACGTTGAGGACGTGCCCGGGCGTCCAGGAGGAGAGGAACTCCAGGCCGGTGGCCAGCAGGGCGGAGACGCCGGTGGTGCGCAGGAAGGACGGCAGCCACGGGGCGCGCGGCCGCCCGCCGGCCAGCGGGAGCAGGACGCCGAGCGGGGCCAGCAGGACGAGCTCGCCGACCACCTGCCAGGCCGAGGAGGAGCGCAGGGAGGCCAGCGGCGTGAGGTTGGCGTCGTAGACCCAGGCCACCGGCAGTGGTCTGAGCACGACCAGCCACAGGACCAGCGACAGGTGGAGGGCGAGGCCCGCCAGTCCGACCTGTCGCAGGGGACGGTGGACGGCCGGCGCCGGCCCGGTGTCGGTCCGTGCGCCGGAACGCTCGTCGCGTGTCCTGGTGCCATCTCGCTGCACGGGGGGAAGGACGTGAGCCGGTGGCGCGGCGGTTCCACGCCGGGCGTGAACATTCCGACACGCGCCCCGATCCGCCCCGAGCAGGCGGGACCCGTCACTTGCAGGCGTTCGCCGCCGCCGTCGGCACGGCGCTGAACACGTTGTCCTGCGGCGGGGTGGTCGGCCCGGCCGGGCTGGGCGACGGGCCGGGGCCCGCCTTGGCGGTGCTCCGGGCCGCGGGCGGGCTCGGTGCGACCGGGGTCGGGGTGGCCGGCGCGGTCGGTATGTGCGGGGCGGTCGGGCAGGCCGTCCGGCTGGCGGGGGCGCCCGCGTCCACCGGGACGGCGGTCGGGCGGATCCCGCAGCCGGAGGCCAGCGCGAGCAGGAGCAGTACGCCGGCGGCCCGGCGGGCGGTGGGAGGCCGGACGGCGGCGGGGGCAGGGGGGTTCACTGGGCGTCCTCGTGCTCGACGGCGTCCCGGACGGTGCCGTCGCCGGCCCCGTCCGCGGACGGCGGCGGTGGCGGCGCCAGCGGCAGCGTCAGCGTGAACACCGCCCCGACCTCCCCGTTCGCCGCCGTGATCGTTCCCCCGTGGATCTGTGCGTTGGCCATCGCGATGGACAGTCCGAGGCCGCTGCCCTCGGAGCGGGCCCGGCCGCGGTCGGCCTTGTAGAAGCGGTCGAAGACGTGCGGCAGCACGTCCTCGGGGATGCCGGGGCCGCTGTCCGAGACCTCGACGACCACCGAGCCGTCGGTCTCCCGGACCTTGACCCGCACCGGCGAGCCGCCGTGCTTGAGCGCATTGCCGATCAGGTTGGCGAAGACGACGTCGAGGCGCCGCGGGTCCACGACGGCGAGGATGCCGCGCGGGGCGTCCAGTTCGACCGCGTCGTACCAGGCCCGGCCGTCGATGCAGGACATGATCAGGTCGGCGACGTCCACCTCGTCGGCGACGAGCTTGGCGGTGCCGGCGTCGAAGCGGGTCACCTCCATCAGGTTCTCCACCAGGTCGGACAGCCGCCGGGTCTCGCTGACGACGAGCCGGACGGCCGGCTCGATCATCGGGTCGAGCGACTCGGCCTCGTCCTCCAGGATGTCGGTGACGGCCGTCATCGCGGTCAGCGGCGTGCGCAGCTCGTGCGACATGTCGGCGACGAACCGCCGGCTCTGCGCCTCGCGCGCGCTCAGCTCCTCGACCTGCTCGTGCAGCGACTCCGCGGCGCGGTTGAACGTCCGCGCGAGGTCCGCGAGTTCGTCCGAGCCCTCGACTTCGAGGCGGGTGTCCAGACGGCCCTCGCCGAGCGCCAGGGCGGCGTCGCCGAGCCGCTTGACCGGCCGCAGCACCGTCGCCGAGGCGGCCTGCGCGAGCAGCGCCGAGCCGATCAGCGCCAGCAGGGTGGCGATGGCCAGCGACCAGCCCAGGGTGTTGAGGTCGGCCCGCTCGTTCTCCAGCGACTTGAACATGTACGCCGTCGGCCCGTTCGGCACCACCTTGGTGCCGCCGATCACGAACGGCCGGCCCTCCAGGTTCTGCCGCTGCCAGTACAGGTGGTACGGGTACGGGTTGCTCTCGGTGACCTCGCGCGGGCGGGCCACGGTGGACTGCAGCGCGGCCGGCACGTCGGCGAGCGTGAAGTGCGCCGGGTCGGAGGAGGCCGGGCACTCCGGGTGCGCCGGGTCGACCACGACGACGTCGTAACTCAGTCCGGAGCTGGCGACGTTCGTGGCGAGCGCGGCCAGTTCCGGGCAGCTCGCGCCCATGGGCAGGTCGGAGACGTTCCGGGTGAGCGAGACCCGGAAGTCGTTGAGGGCCGTGTCCTGGGCGCGCTTGAGCACCGCGTCGCGGTTCAGCCAGTAGGCGATGCCGGAGGCCGATACGGCGGCGAGCAGCGCGACCGCCGCGAACACCGCGATCAGCCGGACCCGCAGCGAGCGCAGGCTGCGCCACTTGCCCGTGGCGAAGCGCCGGGTCGTCGTCTGTTGGTCAGTCACAGGAGCCTGTCGTCGTACGGGAGTTTGCGGGCACGGAGGGCGCGGCTCAGGACGGCGGGTCCAGCCGGTAGCCGACCCCGCGCACCGTCCGGATCAGGGTCGGCGCGGACGGCACGTCCTCGACCTTGGCCCGCAGGCGCTGCACGCACGCGTCCACCAGGCGGGAGTCGCCCAGGTAGTCGTGCTCCCACACCAGCCGCAGCAGCTGCTGGCGGGAGAGCGCCTGGCCGGGACGGCGGCTGAGTTCCAGCAGCAGCCGCAGCTCGGTCGGGGTGAGCTGGAGGTCCTGCCCGTCCTTGGTGACGGTCATGGCGGCGCGGTCGATCACGACGCTGCCGTACGCGGAGGAGTCCGAGCTCTCCCGTTCGCCGCGCCGCAGCACGGCCCGGATCCGGGCGTCCAGGACGCGCGGCTGCACCGGCTTGACCACGTAGTCGTCGGCGCCGGACTCCAGGCCGACCACGACGTCGATGTCGTCGGACCGGGCGGTCAGCAGGATGATCGGCAGCTGGTCGGTGCGGCGGATCCGGCGGCAGACCTCGAAGCCGTCGATTCCGGGCAGCATCACGTCCAGCACGATCAGATCGGGCCGCTGCTCCTTGAAGAGCCTCAGACCGTCCTCGCCGGAGGCGGCGGTGGCCACACGGTGGCCCTGGCGGGTGAGGGCGAGTTCGAGGCCGGTCCGGATGGCGTCGTCGTCCTCGATCAGTAGGAGGAAAGGCACGGCCCCATTTTGGCCCACCGGAAGCCGCGAATCACCCCCCGGACCGGTCACCGTCCGTTCGGGAACCGGAAGGAGCGCCACCGGCGTCCGGTAGGAGGGAGGCGGACCGAGGCGTTCGGCCCGTCCCCTGTGACACCCCTGTGACAGTCGGCGGACAGCGCCATCACAACCGCCGGGCAGGATTTTCCATGTCGCCGCAGGACAGCGGGCCAACCGGGCCGCTGGAGGGCGGCAACCGGAACCCGCTCGTACCGAACCAAGGGGGCGCACGATGAACGCCATGCTTCAGACCCGGACCAACCCGGCTGTCCGCACCGCGCGTTCCTCAGCGACCACCCACCGGACCCGGTACGAGATCAGGACCGACGAGAACTCCGGTGCCGTCACCGTACGGGGGTGCGCACACAGCACCGGGAATCCTGCCACTCGCCGGGTGAGCGGCGCGGGCAGGGCGGGGGAGCTGTACGGGATCGGCCGGATGGGGAGTGCGGTCGACTCCGCCAACACCCTCACGCTGCGGGGGATCCTCCCCGTCCGCGTCGAGGGCAAGGACGCCCTGGGGGGCAACGGGGGGAACGGCCTGCGGAAGGTCGGCTCGGGGGAGCCGACCGGCCGTGAGGCCGCCGGTGCGACGCTGCTGCGGCTGAACCCCGCCGCCGCGCGCACCACCGAGGCGGGACAGGGAGACGCGCAGGGGGAGCACCCGGCCGTCGCGGAGGACCACATCACGGAGTTCACCGCGTACGTGCGCGAGCGCCGCGCCTCCCTGTACGCCACGGCGTACCACCTGACCGGTGACCGCTACGAGGCCGAGGACCTGCTGCAGAGCGCGCTCTTCAGCACCTACCGCGCCTGGGGCCGGATCACCGACAAGGCCGCGGTCGGGGGCTACCTCCGCCGCACCATGACCAACCTGCACATCTCCGCCTGGCGGCGCCGCAAGGTCAACGAGTACCCGACCGAGGAGCTGCCGGAGACGGCCGGCGACACCGACGCGATGGGCGGCACCGAGCTGCGCACCGTGCTCTGGCAGGCGCTGGCGAAGCTGCCGGAGAACCAGCGGACCATGCTGGTGCTGCGGTACTACGAGGGCAAGACCGACCCGGAGATCGCCGACGTGCTGGGGATCAGCGTCGGCACGGTCAAGAGCAGCATCTGGCGCGCCCTGCGCCGCCTGCGCGACGACGAGCACCTGAACAAGTCCGGCGACACCATGCGGGCGTTCGGCGAACTGGTCGCGTGACGGCTGTAACGGGAAGGGACGCTCGAAGCGTCTGAGTAACAGGGGACTCCCGTCGGGGGACGGGAAGAGGACGGTCACGGACTGCGGACGTCGGCTCGGGGGAGCGATGTCCACGGGGGAGCCCGACGACCGTCCGAACGCGACGGGCCCGGTGCGGGGGAGACGCACCGGGCCCGTCGTTCTGTCGTCCGAGGGCTACCCCGGGTGTCACACGGACGAGAGCTGCGGCTGTCCGGCCGCCGCGGTGATCCGGCGGACGGCCTCCGGGCCGGCGCACGGGTGGGCGCCCAGGGCGACCTGGCGGCCGACGATGGACCGCTCGGCGCGCATCAGCCGCCAGCCGCGGCGCAGCAGCACCGGCAGCGACTTGCGGCCCTCGCGGACGTCCCGGCGCAGCCGGCGCCAGGCCGTGGTGAGCGCGCCGTTGCGCAGGCACAGCGCGTCGCCGAGCAGGCCCTCGTCGGCGCACCGGACGGCGATCTCGGCGGCGAAGATGCCCTCGGCGATGAACGCGGGGGCGCCGGCCAGGTCGAGCGTGCGGGTGCCGACGCGGCCGTTGTCCGGGATCGAGTACACCGGCACCTCGGTGCGGCCGGTCTCGTGGAGGTCGCGGATGGCGGCGACGGCCTGGTCGCGGTGCCAGGCGAGCGGCGAGTCCCAGTCGACCGCGCCGTCGGGCAGCAGCGGCAGGGTGGGGTCGTCGCCGTCCTTGTAGAAGTCGTCGAGCTGGAGCACCGGCAGGCCGCTGCGGCCGGCGAGCGAGGACTTCCCGGATCCGGAGGGGCCGGACAGCAGGACCACCCGGGCGCGGGTCGTCGGCACAGGGTTCAGCGGCTCGTCACTCACGGGACACCAGTCTGACGCATCCGGGCCCGATGCCGAAACCGGTCGGACTACACCGGTTCCGCCACGGCGGGCGCGGCCAACGCGGCGTGCAGCAGCGGGAGGTGGGCGGTGTCGGTCTGGAGGTAGACCAACGGGCCGGGCCCGGGCGGCCGGTAGGCGGTGGCCGCCCAGTCCTGGTCGTGCCAGACCTCGGGCTCGGGCTCGTGGAACTCGCCGCCGGCCGCGAGCTCCAGGCGCAGGGCGGATGAGGCGAAGGTCACGGTCGCGGAGGCGGGGGTGATCAGCAGCCGGCCGTTGACGTAGCCCGCGTCCTCGCCGGGCGGTCGACGCGCGCCGAGCAGGGGATCCGGGCGGGCCGTCCGGCGGCCAGCCGGCGCCGGGTGCGGGCGAGCCGCAGCCGGCGGACGAAACCGTCCGCGAACAGCGCCATGAGCTCGCCCAGGACCTCGCCCATCGGGTCTCCTCTCCCGTCCTGCCGTCCCTTCCCAGTGTCCGGACGGGCCGGCCGGGCCGGGAGCGCCGAAGGGATCGTCCCGGTGCGACCAAAGTCGTCGGCCGGGCGGATGGCGGGGGCCGGCCCCGGCACGGCCGCGAACGCCGACGGACCCGCACCAGGGGGGGAGAGGTGCGGGTCCGTCCTATGACCGTCCGGGCCCTGGGGGGGAGAGGGCACTGGGGACGGCCAGTCTGTGGAGTTGTTACTCGATGTCGACGGAGAGTCAGATCCCCATCGGGTGCCAGACCGTCTTCGTCTCCAGGAAGGAGAGTAGCCGGTCGGTACCGGGAGCATTGGTCCAGTCCTGGGCGAACGGGTCCAGCTCCGGACGGACCACCCGCTTCAGGGTATCCGCGGCGGCGGCCTCCAGGGCGGGCGCCGCGCCGGGACCGTCGGCCGCGATGGCGCCGGTGAGGTCCACGGCGTTGACGTCCTGGTGCGAGGCCAGGGTCGGCGCGATGTCCGCGGTGCGGCCCGAGATGATGTTGACCACGCCGCCCGGGACGTCCGAGGTGGCGAGCACCTCGCCCAGCGACAGGGCCGGCAGCGGGGCGTCCGCGGCGGCGGCGACCACGACCGTGTTGCCGGTGGCGATCGCCGGGGCGATCACCGAGACCAGGCCGAGCAGCGAGTGCCCGTACCCGGCCTGCGGGGCGACGATCCCGACCACGCCGGTCGGCTCGGGGGTCGACAGGTTGAAGAACGGTCCGGCGACCGGGTTGGCGCCGCCCGCGATCTGGGCGACCTTGTCCGTCCAGCCCGCGTACCAGACCCAGCGGTCGATCGCGGCGTCCACCAGCGCGGCGGCCTTCTTCGGGCCGACGCCCTCGGAGACGGCCACCTCGGCGGCGAACTGCTCGCGCCGGCCCTGCAGCATCTCGGCCACCCGGTACAGCACCTGGCCGCGGTTGTACGCGGTGGTGCCGGCCCAGCCCTTGACCGCCGCGCGGGCGGCCAGGACGGCGTCCCGGGTGTCCTTGCGGGTGCCCAGCGGGGCGTTGGCGAGCCACTCGCCCTTTGCGTCGGTCACCTCGTACACCCGCCCGCTCTCGGAGCGCGGGAACTTCCCGCCGACGTACAGCTTGTAGGTCTTGAGGACGTCAAGACGCGCAACGACATCAGACATCGAGGTAGGCCTCCAGACCGTGGCGGCCACCCTCGCGGCCGTAACCCGACTCCTTGAAGCCGCCGAACGGCGAGGTCGGGTCGAACTTGTTGAAGGTGTTGGCCCAGACCACACCGGCCTTGAGCCTGTTGGCCATCCAGAGGATGCGCGAGCCCTTCTCCGTCCAGATGCCGGCGGAGAGGCCGTACGGGGTGTTGTTGGCCTTCGCGACCGCCTCCTCGGGGGTGCGGAAGGTCAGCACCGACAGGACCGGGCCGAAGATCTCCTCCTGGGCGATCCGGTGGGCCTGGCTGACGCCGGTGAACAGGGTCGGCTTGAACCAGAAGCCGGTGCCCGGGAGTTCGCAGGCCGGCGACCAGCGCTCGGCGCCCTCGGCCTCGCCGGCCTCGGTCAGCGCGGTGATCCGGGCCAGCTGCTCGGCCGAGTTGATGGCGCCGATGTCGGTGTTCTTGTCCAGCGGGTCGCCGACCCGCAGGGTGCCCATCCGGCGCTTCAGGGCGTCCAGCAGCTCGTCCTGGACCGACTCCTGGACCAGCAGGCGCGAACCCGCGCAGCAGACGTGGCCCTGGTTGAAGAAGATGCCGTTGACGATGCCCTCGACGGCCTGGTCGATCGGCGCGTCGTCGAAGACGATGTTGGCCGCCTTGCCGCCCAGCTCCAGCGAGAGCTTCTTGCGGGTGCCGGCCAGCTGCTTGGCGATCGCCCGGCCGACCGGGGTCGAGCCGGTGAAGGCGACCTTGTTGACGTCCGGGTGCGCGGTGAGCGCGGCGCCGGTGCGGCCGTCACCGGTGACGATGTTGACGACGCCCTTCGGCAGACCGGCCTGGCGGCAGATCTCGGCGAAGCGCAGCGCGGTCAGCGGGGTGGTCTCGGCCGGCTTCAGGACGACCGTGTTGCCGGTCGCCAGGGCGGGCGCGATCTTCCACGCCAGCATCAGCAGCGGGAAGTTCCACGGGATGACCTGGCCGGCCACGCCCAGCGGCTTCGGGTTCGGGCCGTAGCCGGCGAAGTCGAGCTTGTCGGCCCAGCCCGCGTAGTAGAAGAAGTGCGCGGCGACCAGCGGCAGGTCGACGTCGCGGGTCTCGCGGATCGGCTTGCCGTTGTCGATCGACTCCAGCACGGCCAGCTCGCGGCTGCGCTCCTGGATGATCCGGGCGATCCGGAACAGGTACTTGGCGCGCTCGCTGCCCGGCAGCGCCGACCAGTCGGCGAACGCCTTGCGGGCGGCGGCGACCGCGCGGTCGACGTCCTCGTCGGTGCCCTGGGCGAACTCGGCGAGCACCTGCTCGGTGGCCGGGTTGACCGTCTTCAGCGCCTCGCTGCCGGAGGAGTCGACGAACTCGCCGCCGATGAAGTGGCCGTAGGAGGTGGCGATGTCGCCCGCGGCGGCGGGGGACTCGGGGGCCGGGGCGTAGGCGAAGAGGCCGGAGGCCTTCACCGGCTCCTCGATGTTCTTCTTCTTGGCCATGGTGATCAGTCCACCGTCACGTAGTCGGGGCCGGAGTAGCGGCCGGTGGCGAGCTTCTGGCGCTGCATCAGCAGGTCGTTGAGCAGGCTGGAGGCGCCGAAGCGGAACCAGTGCGGGCTCAGCCAGTCGTCGCCGAGGGTCTCGTTGACCATCACCAGGTACTTCATGGCGTCCTTGGTGGTCTTGATGCCACCGGCGGGCTTCACGCCGACCTGGACGCCGGTCTGCGCGCGGAAGTCGCGCACGGCCTCCAGCATCAGCAGGGTGACCGGCGGGGTCGCGTTGACGGCGACCTTGCCGGTGGAGGTCTTGATGAAGTCGGCACCGGCCAGCATCGCGAGCCAGGAGACGCGGCGCACGTTGTCGTACGTCTGGAGCTCGCCGGTCTCGAAGATGACCTTGAGGTGGGCGTAGCTGCCGTCGGCGCGCTTGCACGCCTCCTTGACGGCGACGATCTCGTTGAAGACGTCGAGGTAGCGGCCGGAGAGGAAGGCGCCCCGGTCGATCACCATGTCGATCTCGTCGGCACCGGCGGCGACCGCGTCGGCGGTGTCGGCGAGCTTCACCGGGAGGGCGGCGCGGCCGGCCGGGAAGGCGGTGGCGACGGAGGCGACCTGGATGTCGGTGCCCCGCAGGGCGTCCTTCGCGGTGGCGACCATGTCCGGGTAGACACAGATGGCGGCCACGCGGGGGGTGGACGGGTCGGAGGGGTCGGGGGTCCTGCCCTTGGCGCACAGTGCGCGCACCTTGCCGACCGTGTCCGCGCCCTCCAGCGTGGTCAGGTCGATCATCGAGATCGCCAGGTCGATGGCGTAGGCCTTCGCCGTGGTCTTGATCGAGCGGGTACCGAGGGTGGCGGCACGCGCCTCCAGGCCGACCTGGTCGACGCCGGGCAGGCCGTGCAGGAAGCGGCGGAGCGAGGCCTCGGACGCCGCAACGTCCGCGAGGCCGCTGCCCGCAACGCCGGGGGCATTGGCTGCAACAGTGGACATAGTCACCAGACCAGCATATCTACGCGCGTAGCCGACCGCTAGAGGGCCTTGCTTTCGTGGCCGGACCGAGATCTCGGGGGCGGGGGAGGGGCGCGCGGTGGCGGTGGGAACGGATGGGGGCGGCTTGGGCGGGGGGAGGGGACGGCCCGGGCGAGAGCCGTGGGCGAGAGAGGGGCGCGCGGGGCCGTTCGGGGGCGCGCAGCCGCCGGCGGGCGGGCGGGGAGCCTCCCCGGCAACCGATGCCCTACCGAGACCTCTTCCTGGGAGGCATGGGGCAGAATCGTCGGCATGACCGATTCCGACGGCAAGCCCCACCAGGGCCCCGCCGCCCCCGACGGGGAACCCGGGTACGCGGACCGCGTGTACCGCTCGGTTCCCGGTGTGATCTCCGGCGTGCTGCTGCTGGCCGTCGCCGCGTGGCTGATCGGCGACGCCGCCCTGAACGGGACCGGGAAGACGCCCGCCGTGTCGCTCGCGGCCGTGCCGGTGTTCGCCTTCCCGGTGATCGCCTACACGCTGCGCCCGGCGGTGCTGGCCAACGACCGGCGGCTGGTGGTGCGCAACCCGTGGCGCACGATCACCGCGCCGTGGGCCGCGGTGGACGCGCTGCGCGCCGGGTACTCGGTCGAGCTGCTCGCCGAGGGCAGGAAGTTCCAGGTGTGGGCCGTTCCGGTGTCGCTGCGCCAGCGCAAGCGCGCCAACCGGGTCCGGGCCCGCGGCGGCGCCCCCGAGCACACCTCCCGGATGGGGATGGTCTTCGGCGGCGGTGGCGGCGCGTCCGCCGGCTCGCCGGTGGCGGGCTCCTCCGACCCGACCCGGGCCTGGTCCGACCAGGTGACCTCGGTGCTCCAGGAGATGGCCGAACGCAACGCCTCCCGTCCGGACGCCGCCGGGCCGATCGTCGTGCGGTGGTGCTGGTGGGTGAGCGCCCGCCGGCTCCTGGGCCAGCCCGCGTTTATGTGGTTTATCGACTTATGCGCCGTTGGGTGCGTCGCCCGCCCCCCCCTACCCCCCGGCGGCCCGCTCCGGCACGGGGAAGTCGGCCCGTCCGGCTTCCCGCGAGCGGGTCGGGGGGCCGGGGCCGGAGCGCGACCACGGGCGTGCCGGTCAGCGGCCCAACTGGGCGGCCAGGACGTCGATGGCCTTCTTCGACTCTGCGAGCCCGGCGCCCGTCCGTTCGCGGTAGACCTTGATCGCGTTGATCAGCTTGCCGCGCTGCACGTACGCGACCACCTCCGGCATCGTCCGGGGGTCGCGGGACGCCACGGCCGGGGGCAGGCCCTCCGGGCGGGGGTAGCGGATGCCGAAGTGGCCGATGATGGCGTCGAGTTTGGCCTCGATGGCCGCGAGTCGCTGCTCGGTGCTCACCGCGTCGGATGTGTCCATGCGTGGAGCCTATGGCAGCCGGTCGGCCCCGGCGGAGGCCGGATACCGCACGAGCGCCCCCGACGGGAGGCGCTCGTGCGGTGATCCGGGACGGTGTCAGCCGTCGATGCCCGCGGCCACGGCCAGGTCGCGCTTGACGGCGTCGAGCAGCTCGGCGGCCCGCACCCGGGCGCCGGCCAGGTCGGCGGCCGAGGCGACCGGGAGGACGACCTCCAGGTAGCACTTCAGCTTGGGCTCGGTGCCGGACGGCCGGACCACGATCCGCGCGGAGCGGACGGCGTCGCCGGCCAGGTAGTAGCGCAGCCCGTCGGTGGGCGGCAGCTCGGCCGAGCCGGCGGTCAGGTCGTCGGCCCGGGCGACGCTCAGGCCGGCCAGGACGGTCGGCGGCTGCTCGCGCAGGCGGGCCATCGCGGCGCCGATCAGCGACAGGTCCTGCACGCGGACGGAGAGCTGGTCGGTGGCGTGCAGGCCGTGCTCCAGCGCCAGGTCGTCCAGCAGGTCGCTCAGGGTGCGGCCGGACTTCTTGAGGGTCGCGGCCAGCTCGGCGACCAGCAGGGCGGCGGTGATGCCGTCCTTGTCGCGGACGCCCTCGGGGTCGACGCAGTAGCCGAGTGCCTCCTCGTAGCCGTAGCGCAGGCCGTCGGCGCGGGCGATCCACTTGAAGCCGGTGAGCGTCTCGGCGTACCCGAGACCGGCCGCCTCGGCGATCCGGCCCAGCAGGGTGGCGGAGACGATCGTGGTGGCGAAGGTGCCTTCGGCCTTCTTGGCGACCAGGGCCGAGCCGAGCAGCGCGCCGACCTCGTCGCCGCGCAGCATGCGCCAGCCGGAGGTGCCGTTGCCGCTGCCGGCCGCGTTGGCGTTGACCGGGACGGCCACCGCGCAGCGGTCGGCGTCCGGGTCGTTGGCGATGACGATGTCCGGGCCGACCTGGGCGGCGGTGCGGAAGGCGAGGTCCATCGCCCCCGGCTCCTCCGGGTTGGGGAACGCCACGGTCGGGAAGTCCGGGTCCGGCTCGGCCTGTTCGGCGACCACGGTGGGCGCGGCGAAGCCGGCCTCGCGGAAGGCGGCGAGCAGGGTGTCGCGGCCGACGCCGTGCATCGGGGTGTAGACGACGTCGAGGTCGCGCGGGCCGTGCTGGTCGACGATCGACGCGGCACGGGCCAGGTACGCCTCGATGACGTCCTCGCCGAGCACCTCCCAGCCGTCCTCGGCGCGCGGGACGTCGTCCAGCGAGCCGATCGCGTCGATCTCGGCGGCGATGCCGGCGTCGGCCGGCGGGACGATCTGCGAGCCGTCGCCCAGGTAGACCTTGTAGCCGTTGTCCTGCGGCGGGTTGTGGCTCGCGGTGACGGTGACGCCGGCGGCGGCGCCCAGGTGGCGGATCGCGAAGGCGAGCACCGGGGTGGGCAGCGGGCGGGGCAGCAGCGCGGCGCGCAGGCCGGCGCCGACCACGACGGCGGCGGTGTCGCGGGCGAAGTCGTACGACTTGTGGCGGGCGTCGTAGCCGATGACGACGAGGTCGCCGAGGCCCTGTGCCTTCACGTACGCGACCAGGCCGGCGGCGGCCCGGATGACGACGGCGCGGTTCATCCGCATCGGGCCGGCGCCGAGTTCGCCGCGCAGGCCGGCGGTGCCGAACTGGAGCCGGTCGGCGAAGCGCTCGGTGAGCTCGGCCCAGGCGAGCTTGCCGTCCTCGTCGGCCGCCGGGTCCTCGGCGCGCGCCAGCAGCGCGGTGAGCTCCTCGCGGGTCTGCGGGTCGGGGTCCTCGGCCAGCCAGGCCCGGGTCCGGGCGATGAGGTCGGGGTTGGGTGCCTGCGTCATGGCGGCTGCTCCATCGGGAAGTACGTCGGTGTGTCGGCCGGAGGGTTCCGCAAAGAAGGTGTGCGCATGCGGACGGGGCCCGCGGGCGGGTGTGATCAGCGGGATCACGGCCGCCCGCGGGCCCCGTCGTTCATGATTGTGCGCCGTGCGGGGTCAGATCCGCTCCAGGACCTTGCTCAGCAGCTCGCCCATGCGCTCGGCCGAGGCCTTGCCGGCCTCCAGGACCTCTTCGTGGTTGAGCGGCTCGCCGGTGATGCCCGCGGCCAGGTTGGTGACCAGCGAGATGCCGAGCACCTCGGCGCCGGCCTCGCGGGCGGCGATGGCCTCCAGGGTGGTGGACATGCCGACCAGCTCGCCGCCGATCACCCGGGCCATGTTGACCTCGGCCGGGGTCTCGTAGTGCGGGCCGCGGAACTGCACGTAGACGGCCTCGTCCAGGGACGGGTCGACCTCGCGGCACAGGGCGCGCAGGCGCTTGGAGTACAGGTCCGTGAGGTCGACGAAGTTGGCGCCGACGATCGGGGAGTCCGCGGTCAGGTTGATGTGGTCGCTGATCAGCACCGGCTGACCGGGGACCCAGCCCTCGCGGAGACCGCCGCAGCCGTTGGTCAGGACGATGGTCCCGCAGCCGGCCGCGGCGGCGGTGCGCACGCCGTGGACCACGGTGGCCACGCCGTGGCCCTCGTAGTAGTGGTTGCGGCCGAGGAAGATCAGGGCGCGCTTGTCGCCGATCTTCACCGAGCGGATCTTGCCGGCGTGGCCGGCGACGGCGGGGGCGGGGAAGCCCGGGAGCTCGGTGACCGGGAACTCGGCCACGGTCTCGCCGAGGGCGTCGGCGGCCGGCACCCAGCCGGAGCCCATCACCAGGGCGACGTCGTGGCGCTCGGCACCGGTCAGCTCGCGCAGGCGCGCGGCGGCGGCCTGGGCGGCGGCGTAGGGGTCGGCGGAGACGACCGACTGAGGAGTAGCGTTCACGGATCCGAGGATAGACGGGAATCGGCTACGCGCGTAGAAAATCCGGTGCGGCTTGCCGGATCGTTACCCGGTTGACCCGAAAGCACAGCTCGGTGCCGCTTTTCGGGTGACCGGCCTCGTCGGTATCGACAGTTCCGCACCGCCCTCCGGTGGTCCCCGGGGTGTCCCGCGCGGCGGGTCAGCAGGGCCGGCGGCGGAGGTCCATCACGTAGTCGTCCGGGGCGCCGGCGCTCTCCGCCGCGTCGGCGATCAGGCCGAGGTAGCGGGCCGCGGGCAGGCCGCCCTCGTAGTCGTTGAGGACGTACGTCCAGACCGGGATGTCGCCGTCCAGGGTGTGCGCGCGCAGCCGGATCTTGCGGTAGATGCCGAGCTGGACGCCCTCCCAGCGGTCCAGGCCCTCCTCGTCCATCGGCGCGATCTCGTAGAGGGAGACGAAGACCTGGTCCTTCTCGTCCTCGACGACGGTGGCCAGCGAGCCCTCCCAGCCGAGCTGTTCGCCGCCGAAGGTGAGCCGCCAGCCGTCCAGCCAGCCGGTTCCGCGCAGTGGGGAGTGCGGGGCGCGGCGGGTCATCTGCCGGGCATCGAGGTTCGTGGCATACGCGGCGTAAAGGGGCATGCGGGCCAGACTACGGCGACTGGGGGATCGCACAGAAGCCCGTACCCCGGCGTGGCAGTGCTCTGGGCGTGCGGGACAATGGTGAGCGTGACTCGGATCGTGATCATCGGTGGCGGACCCGGCGGCTATGAGGCGGCTCTCGTCGCCGCTCAGCTCGGCGCGGAGGTGACCGTCGTCGACCGCGACGGTCTGGGCGGATCGGCGGTGCTCACGGACTGCGTTCCGTCGAAGACGCTGATCGCGACCGCGGAGGTGATGACCACCTTCGACAGCTCCTACGACGAGCTCGGGATCACCGTCGCCCGGGACGGGGCCGCGCGCGAGCACGGCGACAAGGTCGTCGGCGTGGACCTGGGCAAGGTCAACCGCCGTGTGAAGCGACTGGCGATCGCCCAGTCCCACGACATCACCCAGTCGGTCACCCGCGCCGGTGTCACCGTGCTGCGCGGCCGGGGCCGGCTCGGCGCCGGCGGGCAGGCCGTGGACGGCTCCCGCGAGGTGCTCGTGGACGCCCCCGACGGCACCGTGCACTCGCTGCGCGCCGACGCGGTGCTGATCGCGACCGGCGCCCACCCGCGCGAGCTGCCGGACGCGCAGCCGGACGGTGAGCGGATCCTGACCTGGACCCAGGTGTACGACCTGGAGGAGCTGCCGCGCGAGCTGATCGTGGTCGGCTCCGGTGTCACCGGCGCCGAGTTCGCCGGTGCCTACCAGGCGCTGGGCTCCAAGGTGACCCTCGTGTCCAGCCGCGACCGGGTGCTGCCGGGCGAGGACCCGGACGCCGCCGAGGTGCTGGAGGACGTCTTCCGCCGCCGCGGCATGAACGTCATGGGCCGCTCGCGGGCCGAGAGCGCCAAGAGGATCGGCGACCGGGTCGAGGTCACCCTCGCCGACGGCAAGGTGATCGAGGGCACGCACTGCCTGATGGCGGTCGGCTCGATCCCCAACACGGCCGAGATGGGCCTGGAGGAGGCCGGGGTCAAGCTCAACGACTGGGGCCAGATCCAGGTCGACCGGGTCTCGCGCACCAGCGCCCCGGGCGTCTACGCGGCCGGCGACTGCACCGGCGTCTTCATGCTCGCCTCGGTGGCGGCCATGCAGGGCCGGATCGCGATGTACCACGCGCTCGGCGACGCGGTGCAGCCGCTCAACCTGAAGACCGTCGCCTCCAACGTCTTCACCGACCCGGAGATCGCCACCGTCGGCTACACCGCCGCCGACGTGCAGTGCGGCAAGATGGACGCGGTCGAGGTCAAGCTGCCGCTGCGCGGCAACCCGCGGGCGAAGATGCAGGGCATCCGGGACGGCTTCGTGAAGCTGTTCTGCCGTCCGGGCACCGGCATCGTGGTCGGCGGCGTCGTGGTCGCCCCGCGCGCGAGCGAGCTGATCCACTCGATCTCCCTCGCGGTGGACGCCAATCTGACCGTCGAACAGGTGGCCAGCGCCTTCACCGTCTACCCGTCGGTGTCCGGCTCGACCGCCGAGGCCGCCCGGCAGCTGCACATCCGCAAGCGGGCCGAGGGCGAATCCTGAGCATCCGGCGCACAGTTGGGGGCGGTCACCGATCGGTGGCCGCCCTTTTCGCGCACGCGGCCCTCACCCGGACGGCGGGCGCAGTCCCGGGTCATTGACGGCGCGTATTGTACGGTCACGCGCCGCTCGTGCGTGAGCATTTCCCGCTACTAGCTGCAAACGCCTGAAAGCAGACGGTCACGCAGGTTACCGTCGGTTCTGTGTTTGCAGCAGAACGTCGCCAGTTGATCCTCGAAATGGTGCGCGCCAACGGAGCGGTCTCGCTCCGGGAGTTGGCCCGCGTCGTCCAGACCTCCGAAGTGACCGTGCGCCGGGACGTACGGGCGCTGGAGGCAGAAGGGCTCCTCGACCGCCGGCACGGCGGCGCGGTGCTCCCCGGCGGCTTCAGCCGCGAACCCGGTTACCCGCAGAAGACCCACCTCTCCGCGGCCGAGAAGAGCGCCATCGCGGACCTCGCCGCCGGGCTGGTGGAGGAGGGCGACGCGGTCGTCGTCGGCGCCGGCACCACCACCCAGGAGCTGGCCCGCCGGCTCGCCCGGGTGCCCGGCCTGACCGTGGTCACCAACTCGCTGCTCGTCGCCCAGGCGCTGGCGCACGCCAACCGGGTGGAGGTGGTGATGACCGGCGGCACCCTGCGGGGCTCCAACTACGCGCTGGTCGGCAGCGGTGCCGAGCAGTCGTTGCACGGGCTGCGGGTGTCCAAGGCCTTCATCTCCGGTAGCGGGCTCACCGCCGACCGCGGGCTGTCCACCACCAACATGCTGTCCGCGAGCGTGGACCGGGCGCTGGTGCAGTCGGCCGCCGAGGTCATCGTCCTCGCCGACCACACCAAGCTCGGCGCGGACACCATGTTCCAGACCGTGCCCACCGAGACCATCACCCGGCTGGTCACCGACGAGCACGCGACCTCGGACGACGCCTCGGCGCGCGAGCTGGACGCCCTCGCCGACTGCGGGGTGCAGATCGACCTGGCGCCGCTCGGCGCCGCCCCCAGCGGGGACGCCCCGGTGCACGGCACCGGCAGCGGGCCCGTCCACCAGACCCAGCCCGGCCCGCTGCCGCGCCGGGCCGCCCCGCCGCCCGGTGGCGCCCCGCTGCCCGGCCAGCGCCGGCCCGGGGCGCACGGCGGCCCGGCCGGGCCGGGCGGGATGCAGGTCCGGCTGGCCGAACTGGGCGTCCCGCGCGGGCGGTGACACCTGCGGGTGAAACGCGACCGGTCCGCACACCCGCGGGGGGCGTACGGACCGGTCGGTTGACGGAGTGTCAGTCCTTGATCTCGCAGAGCGCGGCGCCGCTGCTGACGCTCGCGCCGACCTCGGCCTTGAGGCCGACGACGGTGCCGGCCTTGTGGGCGTTGAGGGGCTGCTCCATCTTCATCGCCTCCAGGACGACGATGAGTTCGCCCTCGGCGACGACCTGGCCCTCCTCGACGGCGACCTTGACGATCGTGCCCTGCATCGGCGAGGCCAGCGTGTCACCGCTGACGGCCGAGCCGGCCTTCTTCGCGCCCACCCGGCGCTTGGCCTTGGCCGCACCCGTCGCGCCCGCGGCGGGGGCCGCCGAGACGCCGAGGGAGGACGGCAGGGAGACCTCGATCCGCTTGCCGCCGACCTCGACGACGACGGTCTCGCGGCCCTCGGCCTCCTCGCCCTCGCCGGGCGCGCCGGCGAACGGGGGGATGGTGTTGTCGAACTCGGTCTCGATCCAGCGGGTGTAGATCGTGAACGGGCCCTCGCTGCCGTGCACCTCGGGCGCGAACGCCGGGTCGGTGACGACGGCCTGGTGGAACGGGATGGCGGTGGCCATGCCCTCCACCTTGAACTCGTTCAGCGCGCGCCGGGCGCGCTCCAGGGCCTGCTTGCGGTCGCGGCCGGAGACGATCAGCTTGGCCAGCAGCGAGTCCCAGGCGGGGCCGATGACCGAGCCGGTCTCGACGCCCGAGTCCAGGCGCACGCCCGGGCCGGACGGCGGGGCGAACAGCGTCACCGTGCCGGGGGCGGGCAGGAAGCCGCGGCCCGGGTCCTCGCCGTTGATGCGGAACTCGAAGGAGTGGCCGCGCACCTCGGGGTCGCCGTAGCCGAGCTCCTCGCCGTCGGCGATGCGGAACATCTCGCGGACCAGGTCGATGCCGGTGACCTCCTCGGTCACCGGGTGCTCGACCTGCAGACGGGTGTTGACCTCCAGGAAGGAGATCGTGCCGTCCAGCGCGACGAGGAACTCGCAGGTGCCGGCGCCGACGTAGCCGGCCTCCTTGAGGATGGCCTTGGACGCGCGGTACAGCTCGGCGTTCTGCTCGGGGGTGAGGAACGGCGCGGGGGCCTCCTCGACGAGCTTCTGGTGGCGGCGCTGCAGCGAGCAGTCGCGGGTGGAGACCACCACGACGTTGCCGTGCTTGTCCGCCAGGCACTGGGTCTCGACGTGACGCGGGTTGTCGAGGTAGCGCTCGACGAAGCACTCGCCGCGGCCGAACGCCGCGACGGCCTCGCGCACGGCCGACTCGTACAGCTCGGGGATCTCCTCCAGCGTACGGGCGACCTTGAGGCCGCGGCCGCCGCCGCCGAAGGCCGCCTTGATCGCGACCGGGAGACCGTGCTCCCGGGCGAACGTGACGACCTCGTCCGCCCCGGAGACCGGGTCGGGGGTGCCGGCGACCAGCGGGGCACCGGCGCGCTGCGCGACGTGACGGGCGGTGACCTTGTCACCGAGGTCGCGGATGGCCTGCGGGGGCGGGCCGATCCAGGTCAGACCCGCGTCGAGGACGGCCTGGGCGAACTCCGCGTTCTCCGACAGGAAGCCGTAACCGGGGTGGACCGCGTCCGCGCCCGAGTCCTCGGCGGCCTTCAGGACCTTCGCGATGTCCAGGTAGCTGGTGGCCGGGGTGTCACCGCCCAGCGCGTAAGCCTCGTCGGCCGCGCGCACGTGCAGCGCATCCCGGTCCGGCTCGGCGTAGACGGCGACGCTGGCGATACCGGCGTCCGAGCAGGCCCGGGCGACGCGGACGGCGATTTCCCCGCGGTTGGCGATGAGCACCTTGCGCACTGTGGCTCCCTTCTTGAACCTCGTTGAGTTTATGGATTCCTGGGCAGTACCGGCGAGTAGCCCCAGGTTGTGAACTATCCCACACGGACGGTGATCTGTTTCGCGGGCCGGTGGACGGCCTCCCGGACGTCCTCGCAGGTGGGGCGGTCGGGGCGGGCGCGGCCCGGTGACGGCGCGGTCGTGGCGCGGCGGCGTGGCGGGCCGGTGGGCTTGGCCACACTCACGCGGTGGCCGGGGTCCGGGCGCTCCGGCGCAGGGCGTCGGCGGTGACGTCGGCGGCGACTTCGACGACATCGGGGCCGTAGGCCTTGGGGTTGACGACCTTGAGGACCAGCACGAAGGAGCCGTCCTCGGTGTGCCGCCGGGCGAGCTTGCGGTGGTTGGCGACCAGGTGGCGGACGGCGGCGTGGTTGGAGACGGCGGTCTGGCCCGCGACCAGGAAGGTCGGCCGGTCGCCGGCCGTCGGGTGCAGCCGGGCGAGCAGGGCGAAGGAATGGCCGCCGCCGGGCTCGGTCTCGTCCTCGTGCCGGAACTCCGTGCTGCCCACGGTCAGCACCGGCACGTGGCCGCCCGGGGCCGGGACGTACTCGACCCCCGGCAGCCAGGACGCCAGGTGGGCCGCCGTCCGTTCGTTGCTGCTCGGGCCGCCGATGCAGAACTCGCCCTTGTCCCCGAGGCCCTGGCGGACCTCGTCGTGCGCCACCAGCTCGGCCCGTGCGCCGCACTCCTTGACCAGCGCGGCCAGCTCCATCAGGGCGTACACGTCGTTGCGCGCGACGCTCCTCGAACTGGGCGCGGAGGCGTGCCGGTTCACCACGATCAGGCACTCGCCGCCGGCGGGAAGGCCGAAGAAGGCCCGCACCCGCTCCACCCTGCGGCGTCGCCGCAGGGCCTGGGCGAGCCAGCCGAGCCCGGCGCTGATGGCGCTCGCCACCAGGCCCAGTACGACGTTGAGCACGTTGTCGGTCATCGGCGCCGTCCCTCCCCGTTCGAAACGGCGGACAGCCTAGCCGGGGGCGCCCGTCCGGACCATTGACGGTGCAGCGGGAGGTCCCTAGCGTTCGCCAAATGACGGTAAAGACGGGGAAGTTGGGTGTCGCGGCGGCCGTACTGGCGGTGCTCGTGGCGGCGGGGTGCCAGAGCGTGGGATCGAGGGTGTCGCCCAGTGCGCCGACCTCGACGGCGGATCCGGCGCGAAGATTCGGGTGCCTCACCGAGGAACAGAACCGGACGGGCAGCATCAACGTGCCGGCCGTGTCCGGGGTGCGGCCCGGGTACTTCCAGCAGTCGGACGCCGGAACGGCCAAGGTCGCGCTGTTCTTCTCGCACCAGCTCGGCGGTTCGATCTGCGACTGGGTGCCCTACCTGAAGGCCTTCACCGCGGCCGGGTACGCCGTGCTCGCCACCGAGGAGCCGGGCAGCCCGGCGCGGGACGTCCCGGCGGCGCTGACCTGGCTGGGCGGGAAGGGCATCACCAGGGCGGTCCTGATCGGCGCCTCCAAGGGCGGCACCGGCTCGCTGGAGGCCGCGGCCGAGCGGTCGACCCCGCTGCCGGTGGCGGCGGTGGTCTCACTGAGCGGCCCGGCCAACTACGAGGGGGACCGCGCGCTCGTCGCGGTGGCGAAGATCAAGGCCCCGGTGTTCTTCGCGGCGGAGGAGGACGACTCGCCGTTCGCGGGCGACGCCAAGGACCTGTACGCGACCTCGGTGTCGCCCGCGAAGACCCTCAAGATCTACCCGGGCTCCCGGCACGGCGCCGACCTGCTCGCCGACGGCGCCCTGAACGACGTCCTGGCCTTCCTGGCGCAGAACGTCCCGGCACAGTGAGTGCGGACCGGCCGGTGGCCCGGAGGTCCGCCCGGGCCGTCAGACCCAGAGGTCGACCAGTCGGACGCCGAGTTCGGCCAGCAGGGTGCGCAGCAGCGGCAGCGAGAGGCCGATGACGTTGCCCGGGTCGCCGTCGATGCCCTCGATGAACGGTGCGGAGCGGCCGTCCAGGGTGAACGCCCCGGCCACGTGCAGCGGTTCGCCGGAGGCGACGTAGGCGGCGACCTCGGCGTCGTCCGGGGTGCCGAAGCGGACGGTGGTGGAGGCGGTGGCCGAGGCCTGCTCGCCGGTCACGGTGTCGATGACGCAGTGGCCGGTGCGCAGCACGCCGGAGCGGCCGCGCATCGACTGCCAGCGGGCGAGCGCGTCGGCGGCGTCGGTGGGCTTGCCGAGGGCCCGTCCGTCGAGCTCCAGGACGGAGTCGCAGCCGATCACGAGCTCGCCGCCGGTGAGTTCGGCGGCGACCGCCTTGGCCTTGGCCTCGGCGAGGACGAGGGCGAGTTCGGCCGGGGTGGCGGCGGTGATGGCGTCCTCGTCGACGCCGCTGACCACCACGCGCGGGTCGAGGCCCGCCTGGCGCAGCAGCCCGAGGCGGGCGGGGGAGGCGGAGGCGAGGACGAGGGCGCGCTGGTCGGTCATGCCCACCAGGGTAGGGGGTCGTGGTGTCGGCCGTTCGGGTGAACGGTGGTCTTCGCAGGGTCTCCGGGGGCTGTCCGCGGGCTCTCCGTGAGGGTCGTCGCGAGGCTTTCCGCGAGGGTTCGCGGGAGGTCCTCGCGGGAGGTCTTCGCGGGATCTTCGCGGGGCGCCGCGGTGGTCACAGCAGGAGCAGCACGGCGATCACGAGGAGGTAGGCGGCGAGCACACGGCCGGCGCGGTGCAGTTTCTCCTGCACCCGGCGGGCCTCGGGGGAGGGCTCGTCGCGGGGGTCTGACCAGAGCACCCTTCCAGGGTGCGCCGCGGGCCGGGCGGGGCGCCTGAGTATCCGTACTCAGGTTCCGGGCGATTCGGGCCGGAACTCCGGGCCGGAACCTCGAGCCGGTCCTTCGGGCCGGTCCTTCGGGCCGGAACGGAGCGCCTGTGGCAAGGGGCGGAGCGCCCACGACAAGGAAAGGAGTGGGAAGTCGGCCCGGCCGACTTCCCACTCCTCCGGGAGTGGTGCGCCGGCTCAGCCCGCCCCGCCGGTGGGCCGCCAGGGGGTGTCGGCCCGGCGGACCGCGCGGCG
>NZ_JBHWGD010000040.1:6475-6776 GCF_042733235.1 Kitasatospora sp. NPDC059722 | reverse complement strand
GGGTGTGTGGGGGGTCGTCTCCCCTCTCTATTGTGCTTGTGTGCGCGCGCCCCCCGCCCACACCCCCCCACTCCTCAGGGTGTGCTGCGCGTGCTCAGCCCGCCCAGCCGGAGGTCCGCCAGGCGTTGACGCCGGGACGGACCGCGGGGCGGTGCAGACGGGCGCGGTCGTTCCACGGGGAGGCCGGGCCGACGCCCGCCCGGCGCGCCGCCCCCGCGGGGGGCGGCGCGGGGGCGGCCCGGGGCGGGTCCACCCCCCGGGCGGGGTGTATCGCCTCGGGGGGCGGCGGGCCGGGCCACGC
>NZ_JBHWGD010000040.1:0-6465 GCF_042733235.1 Kitasatospora sp. NPDC059722 | reverse complement strand
CGCGCGGGGCCGCCGGGGGGGGGCGCGGGGACGGGGGTGAGTCGGGCCCGGCGCGCGCGCCCGCCCCCCCCCGCCCGCGCGGGGGGGGGGGCGCGGGGGGGCGCCCCCCCCCCCCCGGGCCTGGACCACCGCCAGGACGGTGGCTAGCTCCTCGGGGGTCGGCTGCCCGTGCAGCACGTGGATCGGGGCCATGGCTCAATCCTCTCGCTACGGCCTTGTTCTGGGCAGTGGACCTACAGGGGGATGTTGCCGTGCTTCTTCGGCGGGAGCACCTCGCGCTTGCCGCGCAGCGCCCGCAGGCCGCGGACGATGTGGCGGCGGGTCTCGCTCGGCGCGATCACCGCGTCCACGTAGCCGCGTTCGGCCGCGAGGTACGGGTTGAGCAGGGTGTCCTCGTACGAGGCGATGAGCTCGGCCCGCTTCTCCTCGGCGGTGCCGGCGGCCTCGGCCTCGGCGATCTCGCGGCGGTGCAGGATGTTGACCGCGCCCTGCGCGCCCATGACCGCGATCTGGGCGGTCGGCCAGGCCAGGTTGAGGTCGGCGCCGAGGTGCTTGGAGCCCATGACGTCGTAGGCGCCGCCGAAGGCCTTGCGGGTGATCACGGTGATCAGCGGCACGGTGGCCTCGGCGTAGGCGTAGATCAGCTTGGCGCCGCGGCGGATGATGCCGTCCCACTCCTGCTCGGTGCCGGGCAGGAAGCCGGGCACGTCGACGAAGGTCAGCACCGGGACGTTGAAGCTGTCGCAGGTGCGGATGAAGCGGGCGGCCTTCTCGCTGGCGTTGATGTCCAGGCAGCCGGCCAGGTCCATCGGCTGGCTGCCGACGATGCCCACCGACTGGCCCTCGACCCGGGCGAAGCCGGTGATGATGTTGCCGGCGAACAGCGGCTGGGTCTCCAGGAACTCGCCGTCGTCGACGATGTGCTCGATCACCTTGCGCATGTCGTACGGCTGGTTCGCCGAGTCCGGCACGATCGTGTCGAGTTCGAGGTCCTCGTCGGTGATGTCGAGGTCCGCCTGCTCGGGGTAGGACGGCGGGTCCGAGAGGTTGTTGGAGGGCAGGTACGAGAGCAGGCTCTTGACGTACTCGATCGCCTCCTTCTCGTCCGTGGCCAGGTAGTGCGCGTTGCCCGACTTGGTGTTGTGGGTGCGCGCGCCGCCCAGCTCCTCCATGCCGACGTCCTCGCCGGTGACGGTCTTGATGACGTCCGGGCCGGTGATGAACATGTGCGAGGTCCGGTCGGCCATCACGACGAAGTCGGTGATCGCGGGGGAGTACACCGCGCCGCCGGCGCAGGGGCCCATGATCAGCGAGATCTGCGGGATCACGCCGGAGGCGTGCACGTTGCGGCGGAAGATCTCGCCGTACAGGCCGAGCGAGACCACGCCCTCCTGGATCCGGGCGCCGCCGGAGTCGTTGATGCCGATGACCGGGCAACCGGTCTTCAGCGCGAAGTCCATGACCTTGACGATCTTCTCGCCGAAGACCTCGCCGAGGGAGCCGCCGAAGACGGTGAAGTCCTGGGCGAACACGGCGACCTGGCGGCCGTCGACGGTGCCGTAGCCGGTGACCACGCCGTCGCCGTACGGGCGGTTCTTCTCCTGCCCGAAGTTGGTCGAGCGGTGCCGGGCGAACTCGTCGAACTCGACGAAGGAGTCCTCGTCCAGCAGCTCCGCGACCCGCTCCCGGGCCGTCAGCTTGCCCTTGGCGTGCTGCTTCTCCACCGCCTTGGCGGAGCCGGAGTGCACCGCCTCGTCGATCCTGCGCCGCAGGTCGGCGAGCTTGCCCGCGGTGGTGTGGGGGTCGTACGGGGCCTCGGTCATTCCGGTGGCTCTCCCTGATCCTGGGCCGCGACCTGTTCGAGTGCGCGCGGACCGGAACGGGGGCCCGCACAGGAGGGCAGGGCGGCGCTGCGAACTACCGTTGGGTAGCGTAGCCAGCACGGAGGGCCAGACGTAACGCCCGGCCGTTATGGTCAGCGACACAGTTTTGTTGACGGCCGTTCTGCGGCACGATGGGACGGCGTGGGCCGTCGGGCCCGTCTAGGGTCGTTCCCATGAGCGCACCCGAGACCCCCCGCCGCAGTGGACTCCGCGGCTTCGGCCACGCCGGGCCGTCACCGTGGACCGACCTGGACCGCCCGCCGCTGGACGAGGACGCGCTGCGCCGGGACCTGGTGCTCCCGGGAGGGCTGTGGACCTCGCTCGACGTCGTCACCGAGACCGGCTCCACCAACACCGACCTCGCCGCCCGCGCCCTGGCCGGTGCGCCGCAGGGCGCCGTCCTGGTCGCCGAGGCGCAGAGCGCCGCACGCGGGCGGCTGGACCGGCAGTGGACGGCGCCGCCTCGCTCGGGGCTGTTCCTCTCCGTCCTGCTGCGCCCCGAGGAGGTGCCGGTCGAGCGGTACGGCTGGCTGCCGATCCTGGTCGGCGTCGCCGTGGCCAGCACCCTGGACCGGGTCGCCGGCGTCGAGGTCGGGCTGAAGTGGCCCAACGACCTCCAGGTCGAGGTCGACGGCGCCGAGCGCAAGCTCGGCGGCATCCTGACCGAACTGAGCGGCGGCGCCGTCGTCGCCGGGGTCGGCCTCAACGTCACGCTGCGCGAGGAGGAGCTGCCCGTCCCCACCGCCGCCTCGCTCGCCCTGGCCGGCGCCGCCGTCACCGACCGCTCCACCCTGCTGCGCGCCCTGCTGCGCGAGTTCGCCGAGCTCTACGGCGACTGGACGGCCGCCGCCGGCGACCCGCACGCGAGCGACCTGCTCCGCGCCTACGTCGACCGCTGCACCACGCTCGGCCGCCAGGTCAAGGTGCACCTGCCGGGCGACACCGAGCTCACCGGGGAGGCCGTGGCGATCGACGGCGACGGGCGGCTGGTGGTTCGTACGCCGGAGGGCGCGCGCCGTGCGGTGGGCGCGGGGGACGTCGTCCACGTGCGCCCCGAACCCCGCTGAACGGCATCTTCACCTCTCCTTGACCCGGGCGGATGCCCCGGATCACGCGATTCCGTGCGAACATTCCACCTGGCAGCGGTGTGAGGCGCGCCACTGTCCGCCCGGGTGGCGGGCGGGCGCCCGGACAGGTAGGACACGAGGCAAGTGCGGCGACCGCACGGGGACGGACCGGTGGCAGAGGACGGCAGCAACGGCGGGACGGCGGACAGCCACGACCAGACGGTCGCGCTCGAACTCGAACGCCTGATCCTGGACGCACCGCGCCGCTACACCCCCTACCAGGCCGCGAGGGCCGCCGACGTCCCGATGGAGCTGGCCACCCGCTTCTGGCGGGCGATGGGCTTCCCCGACATCGGACAGTCCCGGGCCCTCACCGACGGTGACGTGATCGCGCTGCGCCGGCTGGCCGGACTGGTCGAGTCCGGCCTGCTCAGCGAGTCGATGGCGATCCAGGTGGCCCGCTCCACCGGGCAGACCACGGCGCGGCTGGCCGGCTGGCAGATGGACACCTTCCTGGAGAACCTCACCCAGTCCGTCGAGCCGGGCCTCACCCGCGCCGAGGTCGCCTACCCACTGGTCGAGCTGCTGCTGCCCGAGCTGGAGCAGTTCCTCGTCTACGTCTGGCGGCGCCAGCTGGCCGCCGTCACCGGGCGGGTCGTGCAGGCCGCCGAGGACCACGAGATCACCAGCGGCCGGCTCGCCGTCGGCTTCGCCGACCTGGTCGGCTTCACCCGCCTCTCCCGGCGGCTGGAGGAGGAGGAACTCGGCGAGCTCGTCGAGACCTTCGAGAACACCTGCTCCGACCTGATCGCCGGGCAGGGCGGCCGGGTCATCAAGACCCTCGGCGACGAGATCCTCTACGTCTCCGAGGACCCGGTGACCGCCGCCGAGATCGCGCTCGGCCTGATCGACGCGCTCGCCGAGGACGAGACCATCCCCGCACTGCGGGTCGGCATGGCCTTCGGCACCGTGACCTCCCGGATGGGCGACGTCTTCGGCACAACCGTCAACCTGGCCAGCCGGCTCACCTCCATCGCGCCCAAGGACGCCGTGCTGATCGACGGCGAGTTCGCCGCCGCGCTGGAGCAGAACGGCAGTGTCGCCCCGCCCGACGCGGACGGGCCCGGCCTCGCCGAGGCGCTCTCGGCCGCCGCCGGGATGCCCGCCTCCGGGCTTCCGCTGCCCTCGCCGGACTCCGGGCACCGCTTCCACCTGCAGCCGATGTGGCGGCGGCCGGTGCGGGGGCTCGGGCTGGTCGAGCCGTGGCTGCTGTCGCGGCGGCTCAAGCCGGAGTAGCCGACGGGAGTCGGGTCGGCCGGCCGGGGTGGCCGGGGGCCGGGCTGGGGTCTGGGGCTTGGGGCCGGGCTGGGCTCTGGGGCTTGGGGCTTGGGCTGGGGTCTGGGGCTGGGGCCGGGGGCTTGCCGTCGAACGGGCGACCGGTGTGTGGGTCGAAACGGGGCATAACCGGGTGAAGTCGCCATAGTCTTGGTGCAGCGGCCGGTACGCGTGCGGCTGCCCTCGGTAGGACCGGGCACAGGGAGCGGGGCGAGCCGGTGAGCAGTGAGGCGACCATGACGGACCGCGGCTGCGACTGCGACGCCTCCGGGCGGCCCGCCGCCCTGCCCGACCTGCGACTGCAGTCCGTGGTCGAGCTCGCCCAGGACATGGCCGGGGCGCTCACCCCCCTGGAGGCCGTCCGCGCCGCCGCCGCCCGCGCCACCGAGGCGCTCGGCGCCACCATGGCCGCCGTCTCCGTCTGGGACCGTGAGTCCGGGCGGCTGCGGGTCCTCGTCAACCACGGCGACCTCGCCCCCGGCGAGGAGGAACAGCCCGAGGACGAGTCCTACCCCGTCGCCGACTTCCCGGAGATCGTCACCTATCTGGAGGAACGCTGGACCACCGGACGGCTGCCGCGCGCCTGGCTGCAGACCGCCGAGAACAGCGAACCCCACGCCGGTCACGTGCATCCCACCGCCGGCGCGTACTGCCAGGAACGCGCCGCGGCGCTGCGCCGGCGCGGGCGGGGCTGCTGCGTCGTCGCGCCGATCGTCCTGCACGGGCAGGCCTGGGGCGAGCTCTACCTGGCCCGGGCCACCGGGATGCCCGAGTTCACCGAGGCCGACGCCGACTACGCCACCCTGCTGGCCGCCCAGGTCTCGGCCGGGCTCGCCCAGACCGAGCGCCTCGCCGACCTGCGCAAACTCGCCTTCTCCGACCCGCTCACCGGCCTCGCCAACCGGCGCGCGGTGGACGCCCGGCTGGAGAGCGCCCTGGAGGCGCACAACCGGGACAACACCGTCGTGTCGCTGGTCGTGTGCGACGTCAACGGCCTCAAGCGGGTCAACGACCAGCTCGGCCACGAAATGGGCGACCGCCTGCTGGAACGATTCGCCCACCAGCTGTCGCTCGCCGCCGCCAAACTGCCCGGCAGCCTCGCGGCCCGGCTCGGCGGCGACGAGTTCTGCCTGCTCGCGGAGGGCCAGAAGGCCGACGAGGTCGTGGCCGTCGCCGAGGAGCTGTGCGCGCGGGCGCTGGCGCTGTCCGAGGGCGAGGGGGTGGCGTGCGGGGTCGCCTCGACGGGGGATTCCATCGGGCCCGTCACCACCCCCGACCGCCTCTTCCGGCTCGCCGACGCGGCCCAGTACCGGGCCAAGGCCGCCCGCGCCGCCCACCCCGTCGTCGCCGGGCGCAGCCACGGGCCCGGCTTCTCGCCCGACCCCACGGTGCTGCTGGCCGACGCCGCCGACCCCCACCACCGGGCGGACGGGCGCGGGCGGCCCGGCGGGCGGATCGGCAACGGCGACCGGCGGCGGTTCCGGGGTGCCGCGCACAGCGCCGACCCCGGGCAGCTGCTCACCGCCGTCCTGTCCGCCCTCGACCAGCACGGCGCCGCCCGCGCCGTCCACAGCGCCGACACCCTCGGCAAACTCGCGGTCGTCGCCGAGGCCGCCGCCCGGCTGCTGGACGCGGTGGGGTGGTGGGTGTCGTACGTGCCGCCGGGGTCCCAGCTGATGCGGACCGCCCAGCACGCCGTCTACCGGATGACCAGCGGGCCCAGCAGCACCCGTGCCGAGACCCAGCGCGCCCAGATCGAGGCCCCGGACGCGGTCTTCGATCTCCGGCACTACCCGATGACTCGACGGGCCGTCCGGGGCGGTGCGTTTGCCCTCCGGGCGGGGGCGGCCGGCAACGACCCGGCGGAGGAGGCGATGCTCGTCGTCTCCGGCTACCGGGGGATGGTCGCGGCGGGTGGGCAGAATCCGGCGGGTGGCTGGCTCGTGGAGCTGTTCGCGGATGATGCGACGCTTCCTCTGGGGCAGGCGGCTTGTGTGATGCGGGCGTTGGTGGCGGTGGCGCTTTCGGGGCCGGCTTCGCCGCCGGGGGTTTGAGGGTTCCGCTGCGCGGGGCTTGGGGCGGGGTCGTGGGCTTTCGGGTGGGTGGGGGGTGCCGGGGGTGGCTGCGGGGGTGGCCGCTCCGGGGGCTGGATGATTTTCCGACTGCCGACTCTGTGGGTG